>DAHWHT010000164.1 GCA_027335515.1 Clostridia bacterium | reverse complement strand
GGCTGGAAGACGAGGATCTCGTCGATGCGGTTGAGGAACTCGGGTCGGAAGTGCTGGCGCAGGGCCTCCAGGGTGCGTTCGCGCGTACCGCCTGCGTCTCCGGGTGCGCCCCCCTCCGCGCTGCCGAGGTTGCTGGTCATGATGACGATCGTATTGCGGAAGTCCACGGTGCGCCCCTGGCCGTCCGTGAGCCGGCCGTCGTCGAGCAGTTGCAGCAGAACGTGGAAGACGTCCGGATGCGCCTTTTCGATCTCGTCCAGCAACACGACGGTGTATGGGCGGCGGCGCACCGCCTCGGTCAACTGGCCGCCCTCTTCGTAGCCGACGTAGCCCGGCGGGGCGCCCACCAGGCGGGCTACGGTGTGCTTTTCCATGTATTCGGACATGTCCAGGCGGATCATCGCCCGCTCATCGTCGAAGAGGAAGGCCGCCAAGGCGCGGGCCAACTCGGTCTTGCCGACGCCCGTCGGACCCAGGAAGATGAAGCTCCCCATGGGTCGCGCCGGATCGGATAGGCCGGCCCGCGCCCGGCGGATGACGTCGGACACCGCCGCCACGGCCTCCGCCTGGCCGACCACCCGTCGCTTTAGATCCTCTTCCATGCGCACCAGTTTCTCCATCTCGCCCTGCAGCAGCCGTTGGACGGGGATGCCGGTCCAACGGGCGACCACGGCGGCGATGTCCTCGTCGTCCACCGCCTCCCGGGCCCGCAGGGCCGGCGCGTCCTGGGCCGGGGTGGCCCCCTCCGGGGCGGCCAGGCGGCGTTCCAGTTCCGGGATGGTGCCGTAGCGCAGTTGGGCCGCGCGCTCGTAGTTGGTGGCGCGTTCGGCCGATTCCATCTCCTGACGAGCCTGGTCCAACTGGGTGCGCAAGGTCCGCGCCTGAGCCAGCGCCTCCTTCTGCCGGCGCCAGTCCGCGGTGTGGGCGGCCTCGCGTGCGCGCAGGTCGGTCAGATCGCCTTCCAGCCTCTGCAGGCGTTCACGGGATGCCGGGTCGTGTTCCTTGAGCAGGGCCGTGCGCTCGATCTCAAGCTGCAGCAACTTGCGTTGGAGTTCGTCGAGCTCGGCCGGTACCGAATCGATCTCCATCCGCAGCCGCGCCGCCGCCTCATCCACCAGGTCGATCGCCTTGTCGGGTAGGAAGCGGTCGGTGATGTAGCGGTGGGAGAGCGTGGCTGCCGCTACGAGGGCCGCGTCGCGGATCCGCACGCCGTGGTGCGCCTCATACCGCTCCCGCAGGCCGCGCAGGATGCTCACGGCATCGGCGACCGTAGGTTCGGCCACCAGGACCGGCTGGAAGCGGCGTTCGAGGGCGGCGTCCTTTTCAATGTGCTTGCGGTATTCGTCCAGGGTGGTGGCGCCGATCAGATGCAGATCCCCCCGGGCGAGCATGGGCTTGAGCATGTTGGCGGCGTCCATGGCGCCTTGGGCCGCACCGGCGCCGACGACGGTGTGCAGTTCATCGATGAAAAGCAGCACGTGGCCGGCGGCGCGGGTGATGTCGCGCAGCACGGCCTGGAGCCGCTCTTCGAACTCGCCGCGGTACTTCGCGCCGGCCAGCAGCCCGCCCAGATCCAGGGCGATCAGCCGGCGGTCCCGCAGGCTCTCGGGTACATCGCCGCGCGTGATGCGTTGCGCGAGGCCCTCGACGATCGCCGTCTTGCCGACGCCCGGCTCGCCGATCAGCACCGGATTGTTCTTGGTGCGGCGGGAAAGGACCTGGATCACGCGGCGTATCGGCTCATCACGTCCGATCACCGGATCCAGGCCGCCCTGGGCCGCAAGGGCCGTCAGGTCGCGCCCATACTTTTCGAGGGCGGCGTACGACGATTCCGGGTTGGGCCCGTCGGCGTGCCGTCCGCCGCGCACCCGCTCAAGCACCTCAAGCAGGCGCGATCGGCTCAGGCCCGCCTGGTCCAGCGGGCGCCCGGCCTGGGGATCCGCCAGCACCGCCAGCAGAAGGTGTTCGCTGGCCAGGTGGCTGTCCTGCAACTGCCGGGCCTCGGTGTCGGCCTGACGCAGGGCGGTCTGCAGGCGGGATCCGGGGGAGACAACGGCCGTCGCCCCCTGCTGCCGCGGCAAATGGTCCACCGCCCGCTCGGCGGCCTTCCGCAGGGGTTCGATCGGAATGAGAAGGTTCTGCAACAGGAGGGCGGCCACGCCGTCGTCAGGGGCGAGCAGCGCGACCAACAGATGCTCCGGGGCGATTTCGGCGTTGCCGCGGCGCTCGGCTTCCTCCTGCGCGGCGATCAGGGCCGCCTGGGCCTTTTCCGTCCACTCACGCATGCCGCTTCCGACGCACGCCGCGCGCGTCGGTTCCTCCTTCCATAGGGTGCCACATCGTGCCCAATCGCTTCGTGGCGTTGGATCCCCCGTGCTGGGCCGGGAGCCTAACCCGGCGGCCGGGCGCCGTTGCGGCCCGATCCGTCCTGCACGCGGCGCAGCACGCTGGCCAGCAGGCGCCCCACCTGTTGCACCGGACCCGGTCGGTCGGGTGTCTGACCGGCCGCGAGGCGGGAGATGACCGAACGCTGCTCTGCGGTCAGGTTGCGCGGGATCTGTGCATGCACTTCCACATAGAGGTCGCCGCGCTGGTCGGGGGCGCCCAGATGCGGCACTCCCTGGCCCCGCAGCCGGAAGACCCGCCCGTCCGGCGTTTCCGGGGGGATCTTCAATACCAGGGTGCCCCCCGGGGTGGCGACTTCAACCTCGCCGCCGAGCAGCACCGTCCACAGGGGCACCTGGGCGGTGGTGTGCAGGTCGTCGCCCTCCCGCGTGAAACGGGGGTCCGCCACGACCTCCACCTCCAGGTACAGATCGGTCGCGCCGCCGCGCGGTCCGGCGGGACCCTGGCCGGCCAGGCGCAACCGCGTCCCAGTGGTCACGCCGGCGGGGATCCGCGTTTGGATCTCCCGCCGGCCGCCATTCGGTCCGGCGGTGACCACGGTGCGCGATCCGCCCTGGAAGACTTCCTGCAGTTGGATCTGGATGGGCTGGACCCGTGGCGCGGGTCGGGCGGAACGGGGGCTTTGCTGGACCGTGGGGCCGCCCGCGCCGCCGAAGAACGCCTCGAAGAAGTCCGAAAACGGGTGCGTGGTGCCGAACATGTCCTCCAGGTCCTCGGCCCGCACACTGTGGTAGTGGGTTGGTCCCTGGCGCGACGCCGGTCCGGGTCCTCCCGCCGCACCGGCCCACGCCTGGGTCTGCTCCCAGTTCGAACCGAGCTGGTCGTAGCGGGCGCGCTTTTCCGGATCGGAAAGCACCTCATAGGCCTCGTTGACTTCCTTGAAACGCGCCTCCGCCGCCCTGGGGTTGGCCGGGTGGGCGTCGGGATGGTACTTGCGCGCCAGGGCCCGATAGGCGGAGCGGACGGCCTTGGCGTCCGCCGTGCGCGGCACACCAAGGATGGCGTAATAGTCCTTGTAGTCCATGGCCACCACCCCTCCGCCCCGATGCGCGTCCACCCCGCCCGTCCGCGGTTCACAGCGGCAGTGCGACCTCCAGCCGTTGCCCGTGCCGCTCGACGACCACCGGCAGAGGCTGGCCGGCCAACAGCTCCGGCACGAGGTGCGCCACGGCCTGTTCGCTGTCCACCTGGATGCCCGCCAACGAAACCAGGCGATCCCCAGGCCGCAGCCCGGCCTGATCTGCGGGGCCGCCCGGCGCGACCGTCCGGATCTCGGGGCCGCGGTCGCCCTGCTGGATCTCCAGCCCGAGCGAGGGCGTCGATCCGCGCGGCATCTCGGCGGCCGCCAGTGCCTCGGTCAAGCGATCCGGATCGAAGCCGATCACCACCGCCCCGCCGACCCGCGTCACGGGAACCCCCATCTGGCCGGACAGGCGGACGGCCTCCTGCGCCGCGCCGGGCACGGTGCTGACGTCGTGCTCCGTAAACGATACGCCGCGCCGGTGAAGGAACTCCTTCACCCGAGTGCACCAGGGTCAGCCCGGTGCGGTATAGACTGTGACCTGAGCCGCCATGGCCCGCCCCCCCGTCCCGATCCCGCCCGGTCAGGATTCCCCGCGGCGTGCCGTGTGGAACCGCCCGCTCCTTGACCTTCCCTGACCTTAGAGGGCAGCATAGTCGTCCGGGTGCGAGCTGTCAATGGCACCAAAAACAGGGCGCGCAGGGAAATCCCCCTGCGCGCCCCCTTTTGCCTTCGCGGTCGAGCCGCCCTACTTGG
>DAHWHT010000148.1 GCA_027335515.1 Clostridia bacterium | reverse complement strand
GTGCGGGTCCGAAGGCGGGCGATGGCCGAAGGCCACCCTGGAAGGAGCCCGAAGGCGCCGGGGTAGACTAAAAGGAGCGGGGCGAAAGAAAGGCGGGGCGGGTTCCGGGAGGGGCAGCGCGCCCCTCCCGCGTTGCCATTCGGCGGCCACGAGCCGACGATGTGCGGCCGCGGGGTCCTCCCGCGGCCGCCGGTCAGGTACCGCTACCCGCCCAGCCGCCGGGCGGCCAAGCGGGCCCCCGCAGCAGGCACACGTACCCATGCGCGCCCCGGCGGCCGATGACGCGCCGCTCCAGGCGCAGGGCCGCTGGCACGTCGGAGGGCCACCAAGTCTGGTGCTGACCGGCGCCATTGGCCCGGCCCCAGTTCGCACGCAGCGCCGGCCCGAAGAGACTCGGCTCCCAGCGCAGCACATACGTCCGGTCGCGATTGCGCTGCGGATCGCTGGAGCGCCAGACGGCGACCAGCCCGTAGCGCGTCCAAGTCCCCCCGTCCACAGCGCTCCCTCCCCTACGCACAGCCCGAACCGAGACACAGCACCGCCGGCCCACCCGGACTCTCCACCGTCGTAACCGCCGCGATCTCGTAGAGGTTGGTCACGTCGATGATCGGCGTCTGCGCGGGGTCTGTCGTGGTGAGGGTGATGCGGTAGCACAGGCTGGAGCCCACGGGCACGGTGACGTTGGTGAACACCGGTGCGCCCGTCCAGGTGTGGCAGCCGTCCGTGCTGACCTGGTAGGCGACGGACGTACCGGAGGGCAGATCCGCTTGGTCGGTGCAGTTGGGCGGCGACTCCCCCGCCGTGCAGTTGGCGTCCTCCACACGCAGCTCATCAATGGTGTGGCCCACGGGCAGTACGACCGACTGGAGCACAGCGGAAGGCTGGTAGACCGCCCAGGTCTGCCCACCGAGACTGCGGATTCTGTCCTGGCCAAACGTGTTGCCGGTGACAAGGTCCTCGTAGGCCCAGCCGGTGGGATACAGCACGGCGACCGCGTGCCGCCCCCAGCCGGCGGCAATACCAGCCGGAGGATTCGGCGTCGCGACCACTGACAGGGACCAACCGGGCAGAGCCTGCAGCCCGGCGGGCCCGTAGGCATAGCCGAGCAGCTGCCCCTCTTGGGTCAGGACCCACAACGTGCCACCCTGACCATCCGAGCCGCGGGCAAAGGCGACCCCGACCACGGGTCCGTCGGCCAGGGGCGGGGTCGGCGGGTCCCAGGAGGGAGCGGGGAGGTATGCGGCACCGTCCCAGGTCCAAAGCTGCACCGCCTCGGCCTGCCAGGTGGCACCGACGGCACCACCGGTCGTCGCGGCGACCCCGAGGTTACCGGTGAGCCCGGAAGGGCCACCGGAGATCGCGATGAGACTGCCACCCTGCGCTTCCAGCACCGTGGCCCCGGTCGCCGTGGCGGCCAGGAGCGCGGAGGGCAGGGACTCGGGCCCCGGGGCCAGCCCGACCGCCCCGGTAAAGCCCGTCTGTGCGACCCGCGACGCCACGTAGCCACCGGATCCGGCCGACAGTCCATACACCGCCACCTGGGAGCCGGTGGCCACGGCGAAGGCGCGGCCGCGCATGGTCCAGGTAACCCCGGTGGCACCTGCGAGGTTGCCGAGGTTCCAATCCGTGACCGGGCGGACGGCCTGGCCGTCGAACACCCAGGCGCTGACGCCGGCGGTGGTGGCCACCAGGGCGTAGGTGCCGGCGGGATCGAAGGCGGCCTGCAGGGGGTCGTAGGGCAGCCGGACCGTGCCGGTGCCGGCGGTATCCACGACGGCGGCGGAGGCGGCGAGGTTGACCGAGGCGGTGGAGGTGTATCCGTCGCGGAACCAGTATGGACTCGGGGACTGGACGGAACCGGCGGTGGCCGGGGCAGCGCAGAGGGCAAGACAGAGCGCGGCCACCAAGGCCGGCCCACGCCAGGACCGCGGCATGATGGAGACCTCATTCCGAAGGGGAATCGGGTTGGTGCGGCAACGTACCCACCTGCCAGAGCAGGAGATGTGCGCGGGCGGATGCGGCTTCTTCCTCCAGCAGTCGCATACGGGCGATGTGGGCCGCCACCGCGCCGCCGTCGTCCCGCCGGCATGCGGCACACAGGAGGGTCAACTCATGAGTCCACTGGGCGATCGCCCCGGCGGCACGCCGAAACTCCGCGTCCACCGCGTGCTGTGAGGGGATGGCGGGATCCGGCGGGTGCGGATGGTCGGGCATGCCAGCCATGAAACCATGTCGAACCTCAGCGAGCAAGCAACGGCCAGGCGGCAGCAGCCACAAAGGCGAGGGCAAGCACAGGGGCGTACGGGGGCCGGGCATCGCGCCGGCCCCGGACCAGCAGGGCCAGCCCAAGGACCAAACCGAGCCCGGCGGCCAGAGTTACGGCGGGCAAGGTGGCGAGCCCGGCGAGGGCGCCGAGCGCGACGGCGAGGCACCAGTCTGCCAGCGGCAGCACGGGTTGGCCTCCAGGCCGGATCGCCAAAGCGGGCGCGAAGGCGATGGCAGCGATGCCGGCGCCACCAAGGGCAGCCCAGCGATCGCCGGGGCCACCGGCCACCGCGAGCAGCAGCGCAGCGGCAAGGCCGCCGACCCATGCGGCATCGGGGATGGTGCGGGTGCGCAGGTCCCAGACGGCGGCGAAGCATCCGCAGGCGGCAAGCGCGGCAAGCCGTATCCAGAGCATGGAGACGCCTCCTCTTTGCCAGAGCACCGGCACCCCAAGTGTGGCCGCATGGCCTGCGGGCGGGTGTGTGGAGATGAAGACAGAGAAAGGCCCTCAGCATCACCGCGGAGTGTTAGTGCTGTTCAGCTATGCGTCGAGCAATACTCCTCCGGAGTGAAGACGGGGAACTCTTTCTGCTCACGGAAGTGTTTCACGTTGTACGTGATAATAGCTGATGCCTCAAACTTCCTTGCGGAAAGGAGGATGGGCACGTCCTTTTGATCAGTCAGGCAAGACAGGTTGGCTACGACATCTTCACGCGCCGGTTCCCACCGAGAAGCCACTACATTCCCCATCATCATTCCGTGTGCCAGCAACATGGCAATTCGGTTGAGATGTGCTGTCGTATCCAGCCGGGCTTGGTCCGCGAGAACACCACAGAACTCACGCAGCACGTACTTGACGAGAAGCAACCGTACTTGGCCATTGAAAAGCCGATTGACGAGCTGGGGGGCTGCGACGCGGCCATCACCAAGACGAATCAAAACGTTGGTATCCAGCAAGATGAGGGGAGGCGGACTATAGCTGTCCGTACGTTGCTCGAAAGACCCGCTCGGCGGCCCGCTCCTCCGCATCACGTAGCTCCTCATCGGAAGGCAGGGTTTCATCCGAAGGAGCCAAGTCGTTCCCGTACCGCGCAAGTGCTTCTGGAGCAAGCTGGAGCGTGATTTCCAGCGAACCACGGTCCACCGTCACTGAAAAGGCAGCATGCGACGCCACCTGCAGAAAAGAGCGAATGGGCTCCGGCAACACGATGCGGCCTTGCGCATCGATAGTCGCGTGCACTGGAGCCGAACCCTGCCCGTCGGCGGAGGACGATTCCTCTGCCATGGCACACACCTCCTCTGGAGTATACTCCCGCACCCGAGTCAGCGCATACCGGCAATTGTGCCCAGTTGCACCCAGTGGCCCCCGGGTGAGTCCGCATGCGTGCCGGCCTTTACGGGTACCACGGTCGGCGCGGATACGCCTCACCACCAGGGAAATCTCTGCGCCGGAACAGATACGCCCTCTCGATGGAAGGGTCGGCGGCCATGACTGCCTCGGCGAGGCCACAGAGAAACTGATCGGTACTCCGCAGCCAACCTTCCACCCACGGGTACTTGTGGAGAGCGTCGGTCTGGTCAGGCGCCAACGTTTCCATGAGTTCTCGGACTTCATCCATGCGCTTGACCGCCATGCGCCGTGATTGCCTGCACGATATCGCGCGGAAGTCGCTGGTGAGACATTTCGCCACCTCCCCAGTTCCCAAGGGCTCCGGGCTGGGCCGCCGCTCCGACACGACTGGCCGACTGAGCCCGACGCCGGTACTACGCCGGCACAATGGCCTTGGCCGCCACGCCGGCCGCCAGGTGCTCAAAGGCGCTAAAGAGCGAACCGGCGGGCGGAGTGACGTTGACGGCAACCTGGACGACACAGACGGATCCGCTGACGGAGACCTGCCACCGCGCCACATACAACCCTGAGACCCCACCCTGCAGCATGGACTGCCGCCACCAGGCCGCAGCCGCGGCGGGCCCAGCGTTCGGCCGCACGGCGACGGAGGAACTGTAGACGTAGCCGCGGGCGTCCACCTTGCGGGTGACGGTGGCCTGCGAGGCACAACCGAGGGCGGCCGCCTGCGTGCCGGCCTGGACGACGGCCCGTGCGGCGGCGTCCCAGGCGTAGCTGAAGGGCAGGAGCACGATGAACCAGACGACGGGGAACAGGATCAGGAAGAGCACCGCC
>DAHWHT010000143.1 GCA_027335515.1 Clostridia bacterium | reverse complement strand
GCGTGGGGGTGCCGAGGTGTCCGGGCTGCAGCAGATTGACCAGGTGGTAAAGCTCGTCCAGGCGGTTTTCAACCGGCGTGGCGGTCAACAGCAGGAGGTAGCGGGTCTGCAGCGACTTGACGAGTTGCGCCGAGACGCTGCGTGGGTTCTTCAGCCGATGTGCCTCATCCACAATCACCAAGTCCCATGGCACCGCGGCTGCGGCGGCGCTGTGGGGGCCGCGGCGGGCGGCGGCCAGAGAGGCCAGCACGATCGGTGCGGCCCAGGGATCGGCAGCGGATTGCCAGCTGGGACTGCCGTGGACCTGACAGGGCAGGGCAAATTTGCGATCGAGTTCCTCCGCCCACTGGCCGACCAGACCCGAGGGCACCAGGATCAAGGTGCGCGATGCCTGGCGGCGCAGATACAACTCCGTGAGGATGAGGGCCGCCTCAATCGTCTTGCCCAGGCCGACCTCATCGGCCAGCAGGGCCCGGCCGTGCATGCGCCGGAGCACCGTGGTCGCGGCCGCGATCTGGTGGGGGAACGGTGTGAACCGAAGTTGTTGGAGCGACATCAGCGTTTCGAACCCGGGGCGCAGCCAGACGTCGGTCGCCGCATCCACCAATTCCGTATGCGCCTGGGAGACCTCCGCCCCGCCGAGAATCCGCTGCGTAAGCCCTTTCCAGCTTTCCGGGGCGGCCACAGGCCAGCCGACGGCCGCCGTTTGTGGGGTGCACACGGCCCAGGGGCCGCGTTCCTGGATCGCCCGCAGCGCCGCGGGGCTCGGGCGATTGGCCGCCAGGGGGTCCGGGTCGATGGTGACCACCCCGCGTCCTGCCTGGAGACGGAGAGGGCCCTCCCTGCCAAGCAGGTCGCAGACGTCGGCCCAATCCGCGGACGCCGTGAGCCCCGTGGCCTGGGGGTGGAGGAGCAGGCAGACGGCGGGATGGTGCGGGTCCGCGTCCTCCAACGCCATCGGCGGCCACCCCTTCCAGCCCGGTGTGCGGCACGCGCCTCTTTGGGTCTTGGTGTCCTCCACCAGGATAGCGCATGGACGCGTTTTGGAGGAGTGGTCGTCGGCGGTCGTGACGCCGTGTGGAGGGACGCAGGGAGGACGTTGCGTGCTTTCCACGCGCACCCCGGAGGTTGGGCCGAGACCGCGACGACGCCTGCGCCGAGGCGCGGCGGGAAGTCCGCGACGGGGCTCCGTCGTCGCAGGGGTCGCCGTGGCGGGCATCGCGGATCCGGGGCCAGGTGCCGGATGTGCCGCCGCGCGCGGGATGTCGGCCCGGTCGGGTGTCGACCGCAGGGGCCCCGTGGACGGCCGGAGCGGGTGGACGGGGCGCGGATCAGGCGCGTTCGGCCGGAACCCTGTGGATGGTATGGGAGGTGGTCGGTCGCCGGGTCACCCCAGACGCAGATCACCAAACATGTGGGCGGCTGGCATGCGCGGGGCTCCGTCCCGGTCGCGGCCGCTGACCCCACCCACGGCGCGCGCGGCCACCTGCCCGCAATAGCCGCAGGCTCGACAGGACAGCGTTTTGCAGTCGTGTTGACTGAAAAAGTGCAGGAAGTTGGCGGGGATGGCCCGGTTATCCACGGCGAGGTGGCCGACCGGTTCCAGCGCGTCGGCAATTTCCGCCCAGGCCGGCGCGGACGGGTTGTGGTCGTCCGCCGCCCGCTGCCGTGCCAGACGCAGGGGGGCGTGCTGCGACATGCTGATGATGTCGGTGAGGTCTCCCGGATAGCTCCGAGTGGCATAGGCCTGGACGGCCCGGAGCAACCAGGCGGTGTCGCGGCCGCGCCCCGCGATCTTGAAACGATCATAGCCGCGGGCCTCGTAGAAGTCGAGATCTTCCGGGCGGATCCAGCGGGCGCGGATGATCTCTGCCCCGTCCTGCGCGTAGCGGCCGGCGCACCAGAACAGTTCGTATTCGAGGACGTCCGCGCCGCCGGCCCGGGAGTGGAAGGACGGCGAGACGTGGTGGCAGGAGGCGTAGGGACATTGGTAGACGCAGCTGTTGTTAAGGATGAGCTCCAGGTCGCAGCGCACCGACGCGCGCACTTCGTCCAGTTGGCCGAAGTCGCGGTTGGCCGAGTGGTGGAGGATGATGGTGTCGGCACCCATCGCCTCGAACTGCCGGGCCTCGCGTGGACTGACCACTGCGATCATGGAGGAGACCGAGACTTCCAGGTCGGCGCAGACCCCCTTGGCCAGGGGGATCATCCAGGGCATGCCAACGACGAGGCCGTCGACCCCGATGGCGACGAGTTCCCGCAGTTGCTGCTCCATCGCCGCCACATAGCTGGAGTCATACTCCGCATCCCCGAGGCTGGCGGCGTTCCACAAATAGAGGAATCGAAAATTGAGTTCGTGGGCGAGTGCGATGTGGTGGGCCATGGCTTCCCAGTCCACCGCCGGCAGGACGGAGGCCGGACGGCCGCCGCCGACCAGATCGCGCTGCAGCTTGCCGAACACCGATTGGATGGGCAACCCCCGCATGCCGTGCAGCAGGTCATCGTCCCAACTCGTGGCCACCACCAGACGCACCGCGCATTCCCCCACACCGGGCCGGCCTGTCCGGTCCACCGCTGGCACCGTACGGCGCCGACCTGCTGTGCGGCAACCGCCATTCGGTCGGTGGCGCATGGGCCACTCGGCCGGCCCGCGTCGGCGGGGGGATCAGCTGCGGCTTTGGATCGCCTCCTCGTCCAGCAGGCCGCGTACCTCGTCCATCGTGAAGGTGTGGTTGCCGCCGCAGCCCTCACAACGGCCCACCAACAGGTTGCGGGAGACCGACGTGGGGCGGAAGTGGATGATCCCCTCTTCGGCCACATCGATCCACACGGAATCTCCGTTTTTGTACGCGAACCACAGCCGGCGATACAGCGCGTTGGGCGGCATGTGCAGGACCAGCGCCGGCGTGGGGAGCGCCTGCGGTTGTCCTTCTGGGGACCCGAACGGGCCCGGCCATCCCAGCCGAAAGGTCTCGGCATCGACGGCCGCCTCCCCGGTGCCCACGGCCTTCAGGTCCCGCAGTCCTGCCGCGACCATCGCCTTGCGCACCGCAGCCTCGCGGTCGGGGGGCATGGCCCACAGGGTTGGGGTGAGGGCCTCCAGGCGCAGTCGGCGCAGACCGGCGTGGGCCTCGGCCCGCGCGGCGACCTCGGCGCTCGGCAGCCGCAGCAGGAGGACCGGCTCCAGAGTGGCCGCGCGGCGGCTGCCGGACCAGTCGTGTTCGAGGGTGTAGGCGACGTTCTGCGGGAGTGTGTCCCCGCTTGCTTCGCGCAGGTACGCGATTGCCTCGTGCGCGTCCATTCCGGATTCCAGTGCCGCGGTCCAGGTCTGCTGCGTCAGTCGCCCCGCAACGACGCGTTCGACGCGCTCGATGTCGGCGATCTGGCTCAACCAGGCGGCGTCGGCGGGGTCGCTGTCTGCGGGCTGCAGCACGGTGAAATCCGGGAGGACACGCAGTGGTTGGTGTTCATCGGGCTCAACGATCAACGGGTCGGCGCCGGCGAGTACCGCTCGACCCGCCTCCGTCAGTCGGAATACGGGAGCGTCCCCGGACTGTCCGAGCCTGGCAACGCCCAGGCCGACCGCTCCAGCCGCGACAACGGCCGTCAGAAATCCCTCTAGCCCTGCGGCCCTGAAGTGGGTGCCGGCGGCCCACGCCGTCAGGCGTTCCGGGGAGACCCATGCGTCAGCTGCCGCGGCGAGGGCGAGCGGGCCAATCCCGCACGCAGCCACCGTCCGCAACCACGCTCCCACGATGCTCTTCCATTGGGCCGAGATGGGCGCCTGCTCCCACGCGTCCGTATCGCCGAGCGACCAGCCCGCAGGGCCCGCTACCAACAGGCCATGAAACGCGGCGATGGCCGCGAATGGCGCGACGCGCGGGTGGTAGCCGGCCCAGGGGGTGGCGGTCCATACGGGGCGTGGTGCGGGACCCGCCAACTGGGGGCGCGCCCAATGCTCGTCCAGACGGCTGCTCGGCAACAGGCGCCGCAGGGCCTCCTGGGCACGCGCGCCCGGCCTGCCGTTGGCGCCGAGTCGCATGCCGCTCGCTTTGCCCAGGAAGCGCGCGAGGGCGGTGACCACCTCCACCGGACGGATTTCCTCTATGACCTGGGCGTCGGCGACGCGGATCCCCGCCTCGGACCAGCGTCGGTTTAGCAAAGCGGGCAAGGCCTGCTGGCCGGCGGGTGTCAGGCGAATCGCGTTCGACCAGGACTGCGCCTGACAGACCCATCCTGCGCCTTTCAAGGTATCGCAGTGTTCTTGGGTCGCAGAGAGCTCTTCATTCGATGGCCAGGCGGCGCCGGGTTCCCCGCGCTGCAACGCGGAGGGGCGCACCCCGCCGAGGTTGTTCGCGCCGCCGTGCAAGATCTCTATCAGCCACAGCTGCATGAGGATCCTTTCCGCTGCGGCGGGTAGGGCGAACGTCTCGATCGTGTCCGGAGGCCGCGGTGTGGACGGCTTGCCCCGACGTGGCATAGTGGTTTCCCCCCAGGCTGCGCTACGGCGGCAGTACTGTCGATTCCTGCGTCGGGGACCCAGGGTTGCGTGCTTGCGGGCTGCGCGGGAATCGGCGGCCGGTCCGCACGATGCCGTTCCTACCGAGGCGCGGATGCGGTCGCCGTGTGCCGCGGCGGTACCCGCGCCTCGCGGACGCCGGGCCGCGCATTCACGGCGGCCGCCACGCCCGTTTTCCGGCCCCACATCCCACCATGCCTGCATCGCATGACCGTCCGAGGGTGAAGGACCCGGCGGCAGGTCCACCTGAGACCTGGTGTGGCACAGCCGCTGGCACTGGCGCGAGTGGGTCGAAACGGTAGCCTGCATCCACGGGTCCCCGGGCCTCGCCGTTCAGGTGGCAGTTGGGGACCAGGAGGGGGCAGGGTCAGGAATGTGCGGCGATCTGCAGTCGGCAGCCAGTGGCGCCGTGCCTGTGCGGCTTCGTCTGGCATCACCTGACCGGCGTCGCCGCGGAGCGGCCAAGGTGGGCATGCGGCATGTCGTCTGCGGGCGGCCCGTCAGCCCGCAGGAGCGTCGGGTGCTGCGCCTGCTTGAGCACGGGGCCAGCCTACGCGACATTGAGGCTCGCTGCGGTCTGGGTGCGGAGGAGGTTTGCCGCTGCGTCGGGGCGCTCATGCGGTCGATGATGCGCCGTTATGGTCGAGCCGCGGTGCTGCGCCGTCCGGGGCGGTGGTTGCGCGACAGCCTGACTGGCTTGCCGTCGCGGGCAGTGGGTGAACGCGCCCTGCGCTCGCGGTTGGCCGTCGCCCGGCGGACCGGGCTGCCCCTGTCCGTCGTCTTCCTTGACTTGGACGGGTTCAAGGCGGTCAACGACCGCCTTGGCCATGCCGGTGGCGATCGACTGCTGCGCCTGTTCGGTAGGGCGCTTGCCCGGGCGCGGCGCGCCGGCGACCTGTTGGTCCGCTGGGGTGGGGATGAGTTCCTGGCCATCCTGCCCGGCACCGCTGCGGCGGGTGCGGCGGCGGCGGTTGAGCGGCTGCGGGCCGTGATGCCTGAGGTGGCCTTCTCTGCCGGGGTGGCGCAGTGGCAGGTGGGTGAGGGGCTCTCCACCTTGGTCAGTCGCGCCGACCACGCCATGTATCGGCAAAAGCGCGTGCGCAGCGGCCGATCCGGATAGGTCGGTTGGTGTCGGCTTCCGTCGCAGGATGATCACGGCCGCGTGCCAGGTATTGCCACCCGCTACCGTTCATGGAGGGGCGGCCCCCATCTGGTCGGACCTGTGATCCGGGGGGAGGGTTTATGCGTGCGGGTACTCGTCACCGGCGGAGCCGGTTACGTGGGAACGGTGCTTGCCGGGCAGCTGCTTGCCCAGGGCCATCGCGTACGCTGCCTGGACAACCTGGTGCATGGCAGGGAGCCGTTGCGCGCTCTGCTGCAGGACCGGCGCTTTGAACTGTGGGAGGGGTCGATCGAAGACGGGCCGCTGGTCCGCTCGGCGCTGCAGGGGTGCGCCGCCGTCATCCACCTTGCCGGCCTTGCCAACGACGGGTCCTGCGACCGCGATCCGTGGCTGGCAAGAAGGATCAACGTGCAGGCCGCGGCCGACCTCGCCGGCTTGGCGCGCGCCGCCGGGTGTTCTCGCCTGATCAATGCCTCATCCTGTTCGGTTTATGGTTTCACCGATGGGGACGCCCTGACCGAGGCGGCCCGTCCCAATCCCGTGTCGTTGTATGGGGTCTTGAAGCTGGAGGCGGAAGCGTCCATCGACGCGGCGGCC
>DAHWHT010000140.1 GCA_027335515.1 Clostridia bacterium | reverse complement strand
CGCCGCCGGATCGGCTTCGGGCGCCGGCCCCAGAGCCGCCGTCACCGCCCGACCCACCCGAGCCCCCGGCGCCGCCGGTACCGCCGCTCCCACCGGCGCCGCCGATGGCGGCGCTGGCATCGAAGGCATCCCGGTCCAGGGTCACCGTGCTGCCGGCGGCGATGTAGAGGGCGCCGCCCCGGACCGTCCCGGACCCACCCCCCGCCGATGTCGGCGCGGCTCCGGGATGGCTGGTTCCCCCGCTACCGCCGTCGCCGGCCTTCAGGTCCTTGCCTGGGCTGCCGGTCTTGCCGCTCGTGCCGGCCTGGCCCCAGCCGGCATCGGTGCCCGGCGCGCCGGTGTTGGTGCCCTGGAGCGTCAGGGCGGTGAGGTCAAGGCTTCCGCCCTCCACATCGAAGAGGCATCCTTGGTCGCTCTCGAGCGCGACGGTCTGTCCCAGCCCCTCGACGGTGACGGCCACGCCCGCCGGCACGTCCAGGACGCAGGCCTGGCCTTCGGCGGCGGGCTGGGTGAACCTGATGCGGCCACTGCACCCGAAGCCGATCACGCCGCCGGCCTGGACGGCGGCTGCGAGGCTGGCCGGGTCGCAGGTCGGCAGCAGGACGGAGGCGTTGGCGAGCGAGAAGCCGGCGCTCAGCGCTGAGGCGCCCTGACCCACCGTGGCGGTGACCGTGTAGAGCCCCGGTGTGCCATCGGCCGTCAGCGTCGGCGCCGTGGCGACGCCGGCGCCGTCCGTGGTGACCGTGGCGCTGCCCCCGCCGGGGAAACGGCCGCTGGCGCCGCCTGCCGGGGCCGAGAACGTGACGGTCACACCCGGCACCCCGTTGCCGTGGCGGTCCACCACCGTCGCGGCCAGCGCCGTGCCGAAGGCCGCGCCCACCTGGGCGCTCTCGCTGCTCCCGGCCGTTGCCGAAATGCCCGCCGGCGCGCCGGCGCCGTTGGTGAGGTGGAAGCGAACGATCTGCGGCAGCCCCGAGACCACGGCCGTCACCGTGAAGGCGCCGCTGATGCGGTCGGCGGTCAGGGTGGGCGCCTGGGCGATGCCGTCGGCGCCGCTGGTCGCGCCCGCCTCCCCCCCGCAGAGGCCCGTTGGGGAGAAGTCGCACGCCCAGTACCCGCTGGGCTGCACGTTCAGGCCGCCGGGCCCGGACTGGGCGGGCGGTGCCGTAAAGGTCACCGCGACGCCGCCCACGGGATTGCCGTCCGCGTCCGTCACCTTCACCTGCAGCGCCGCGCCGAAGGGCGTCCCGACGGCGGCACTCTGGCCGTCGCCGGCCTGGACCGCCGCAGCCGCCGCGGCGCCGCTCTGATTGGTGAGGTTGAAAGCCGCGGAGGTGGCGGCGCCGGGGTAACTGGCGGTCGCCTGGAAGGTGCCGGCCACCCCGTTGGCCGTCAGCGTCGTCGTCGCCGTGCCGTTGGAGACGGGTACCGCCTCCGACGCGCTGCCGTTGGCGAAGGTCCCTCCGGCGCCGCCGGCAGCGGGCGTGGCGATGAAGGTGACGCTGCCCGTCGTGACGGGGCTGCCGTTGTCGCGAGCGGTGACCTGGAGCGGGTGCGGGAAGGCCGTGCCCACGGCCGTGGCCTGGCCGCCGCCCCCGCTCGCGGTCACCGTCGTTCCAGTGGGCGGCGGCGTGCTCACACGGAAGCTGGCCGGGAAGTCGACCCCGCTTGCCACCAGGGTCAGCGCGTGGCTGCTGCCTGCGGTGGAGGCCGGCCCTGTGAAGGCGCACGCCCCCGCGTCGCCCAATGCACCCGAACCGTCGGTGGCGCAACTGCCGCGGAGCCCGAGGGCGGCGCCGTCCCACGTGGCCGTTACGGTCTGGCCGGCGGGCAGACCCGTGGCCGACACCGTCGCCGTGGCACCGCCGTAGCTCTGTCCGCCGAAGATCACGTCGTACAGGTAGCCGGGTATCGCCGCGCCGCCGATCACCGCTGCGGCGGTGGTATCCGTCGCCGCCAGGTAGAGCGTTCCCGGCAAGCAATAGCCTTGCATGGTGCAGGCGACGAGGAAGTCCGCCTCTCCGGCCGTGTCCGTGGTGACGGCCGCCGGCCCGCTGAGCGCCCAGGACGGGCCGCCGAGTTGCGAGCCCTGCAGGCGCAGGGTCACGGTCTGGCCGGACACCGGGTGGCCGGATCCGTCGCGCAGGTGCACCGCCGCCTGGACGTCCCCGGAAAACAACGGATCGGTGGCCGCGATGGCGCTGGGCTGGACGACGAACGTCGAGTCCGCCAGCCCGGGGGGCAGCGCCGGTGGGGTCAGGGTGTATGCGGCCGAGGTCGCGCCGCCCTCGTCGCCGCTGGTGGAGACGCCGAGGGTGTACCCGCTGCGGGGGATCGGCGGGCTGCCGACCCCCACTGCGGTGAGCGTGACCGCGGTGGACGACGGTATCGGTCCGCCCAGGGTCAGGGTCGCGGCGGTCGGGACAAACGCGCTGACCGAGGCCACGGCCACGGACCGGCCGCCGGCCGTCACCTGGTAGTCGGCCGCGAGGGACGGCAGGGCGGTGCCGCCCGGGGCCGTCAGCCGGATCCAATCCCCGCTTCGCAGCGCCCCGACAGCGCTGGTGGTGAAGCTGACGGTGTACGTGGCGCTGCCATCGCCGGCCGTCGTCGGGGAGACCGCGGTGGCCACGCCGGCCACCTTGGTGCCGACGACCGACAGCAAGAGGGTGACGGTCGCCGCCTGCCGCGGGCTGGACTCGTCTTTGACCTGGATCACGGAGCCGACGGAACCGCAGCAATCGCTCTGTGGCGGCGTCCCGCTGATGACCCCCGACGGGCTGAGGGTCAGCCCCGTCGGTAGGACGTTCGAGAGGATGCTCCACGTGTATGTGCCCGGCCCGGTACCCCCGGTCGCCTGAAGTTGCTGCGAGTACGGCTCGCCAGCGATTGCCGCCGGCAGGGGCGTCGGCTGCGTGACCGCAAGTGGGCCCGAACTCGCCAGCGCCGTCACTACGGGGGTCGGGTCGCCGCTGGTCGAGATGGCCACAGAGGGCGAGGTGGCGCTACCGAGCCCGTCCAGACCAACCGTTACCGCGGCGCTGCCGCCCACGGTCTGGCCCGCGGCCAACGTCAGCGTGAGGGTTGACCCGCTCAGCGTCCCCGTCACCCCGACGGGCAGGCCGGGCGGGCTGCCCGCGCGGACGCCGTAGGTTGCCCCGGCCACCGTCACGTTCGAGAAGGCGAGGATGATGTTCCCGGCCGGACCGGACAGGGCGCCGGCCGGAGAGGTCGTGAAGGAGACCGCGGCGCTCGCGCCGCCCGTGGCCGCAAAGCCTGGGTTCGAGACTGCGGTGGATCCGCCGCTTCCCGCCTCCGCCGGCGGCGGACAGGATGCGGCCAGCACCAGACAGGCGGTCGCCAAGACACACCACGCCGCGACGCGCATTGCGGACGCCCCCTTGGGCCGGCTCGGCCGGCCGTGAAGACCGCCCCACCGCTGCTCCGCCGGGGCCGCGGCGAGCGCCGCTGCCGCCCACCCCCGTCGCCGACCGCACCGGCCCCCGGGGCAAACGGCCCGTTGCTCACGAGGGTCCCCGAGGACGGAAAGACACCGTCACCGGCCCCAGCACGTGGCGGGCCACGCCCAATCGTCCGCGTCGACGGCCTGGGGAACGCCCTGCCTTGCGGCGTAGTAACCCGGGCACCGGATTCCATCGCGTTGTTCCAACCGGCGATCAAGCACCATTTCGACACCGGGCGTGCAAGCCCTGCATCTACCAAGTGCGTGTTTTTGTTCCAGCCACCACGACGGGGGGCACGGTCATTGGCCGGCGAACCCGGAAACGCCCGCATCCCTCCCCATCCCTCCGGTCACACCTGCAACCGCCCGCCGCTGCCCTGCAACCTTGTGTGGGGGTGGGTCCGGGCGTAGACTGCGCCTTGGCCACGGCCCGTCCGGGTGGCGTTGTGGGGGAGAGGCGCGTGGATACGGCGGGGTTTGCCTGGGGCACTCGAACCCTCGTGATGGGGATTGTGAACGCGACCCCGGACTCATTTTCGGGGGATGGGTGCGGCACGGACGTGGAAGCCGCCGTCGCGCGCGGTCTGGCGCACCTGGAGGCGGGCGCGGACATTTTGGACGTGGGTGGCGAGTCGACGCGCCCTGGTGCCGAGCCGGTGGGGGCGGCGCAGGAGCGCGCGCGTGTGGTGCCTGTGATCCGCGGGCTGCGGGCGCGGACCAAGGCGCCGCTTTCGGTCGACACCTTCAAGGCGGAAGTCGCTGAGGCCGCCCTTGAGGCCGGCGCCAGCATCCTCAACGATGTTTGGGGGCTGCGCCGCGACCGTGCCATCGCCGCGGTCGCGGCCCGCCACGGCGCCACGCTGGTCATCATGCATAACCGGGCGGCCGCGGCCGCGGTCGATCCACTCGGGGGGATGTATCCGCAGGTGGCGTACGGGGATCTGGTGGCCGAGGTGGCGGCCGAACTCCGTGAGGCGGCGGGCTGGGCCCTGGCCGCGGGGGTACCGGCGGGGCGCATCTGGCTCGATCCCGGGCTGGGGTTCGGCAAGACACCCGCCCAGAGTCTGACGTTGCTGCGGCGCTTGGCCGAACTGCGCCTGGGCCACCCCTTGCTGGTGGGGCCGTCGCGCAAGTCCTTCATCGGCCGCACCCTGGGCCTTCCGGTCGAGGAGCGGGATGAGGGCACCGCGGCGACGGTGGCCCTTTCGGTCGCCTTCGGCGCGGATATCGTGCGGGTCCACGACGTGCGCACGATGGTGCGCGTGGCGCGCATGGCCGACGCGGTCTGCCGGGTCGGTGGGAATTGAGTCCAATGTCCTTGGACGCGGTGTATTGCGGCTATGAGGCGCTGCGCACCCTCCCGGACAAGGAACGGGGCGGCGTGGATGTGCTTGGGTGGGATCCACGCCGCATGCGGCGCTGGCTGGGGCGTCTCGGCGACCCCCAAGATCGTTTGCGTTGTACGCTGATCGCGGGCAGTAAGGGCAAGGGGTCCACGGCGGCCATGTTGGAGGCGATGCTGCGCGCCGACGGGCGCCGCACCGGCCTGTATACGCAGCCGCACCTCCACCGATACGCCGAGCGCATCCGCGTGGCGGGGCGGTCGCTTCCCCCGCAGGTCAGCCGTGCCGCGCTGGAGCATGTCCTTGGCCGGGCGCCTGGTCCGGTCACCGCCTTTGAGGCGGCCACGGCCGCGGCCCTGTGGGTGTTTGCGCAACAGCGGGTGGAGGACGCGGTGCTGGAGATCGGCTTTGGCGGCAGGCTGGACGCGGTCGCGGAGGTGGAACCGGCGGTCGTGCTGCTGGCGCCCCTGGAGTGCGAACATGCGGACCTGCTCGGCCCCACGCTCGCCGATGTCGCGGCGCACGACCTGGCCCTCTGTCGTTACGGGCGGATCTGCTGGTCGGTGCCGCAGCCGCCGCCGGTCGATGCGTGGTGGACCACCCGGTTTCGGACCCAGGCGGCCGACGGCGGGGTCGTGGAACCGCCGGAGGTGTTGGACGGCGGGCGGGTGCGGCTGCGCACGCCGGTGGGCTCGGTGGAGGCAGCCCTCAGCCTGCGCGGCGCGTTCCAATCCATCAACGCCGCCCTCGCCGCCGCCGGAGCGGCCAGCCTTGGGGTGGGCCCGAGGGCGATGGTCGCTGGGCTGGAGGCGGTGCGCTGGCCGGGCCGTTTCGAGCGGGTCGCGGACCGACCGACGGTGATCGTGGACGGCGCCCATACCCCGGCTTCGGCCGAGGCGCTCGCGCGTGCGGCGCGGCAGGAGGCGGCGGGCCGGGTTGCCCTCGTGGTCGGGATGCTTGGCGACAAGGATGCCGTCGGCTTCGCCCGTGCGCTGGGGTGCCTGGGCGCCCGGACCTATGCGGTGACCCCGGACCACCCCCGGGCGCTGAGCGCCGCGGCCCTGGCCGAGGCCTTCGGGGCGGGGGCCGAGGCCGAGGTCGCGCTGGAAGAGGCGTTGCTGCGGGCCCGTACCTGGGCGGGCGCGGACGGGCTGGTCTTGGTGACGGGCAGCCTCCACCTGGTGGCGGCGGCGCGGCTTGCCTGTGGGCGCAGCACCTGCATATAGGAGCGCGGCGTACGGTCGGTGCCCTGCCGCGAGGTCGCGCAGGCCTCGGCCGCCGGTCGCCAGAATGCCGGCCACCGCATCAGGGTGCGGAACCCGTTGCCCGCTGGCGCACCTGCTCCAGGAAGGCGTCGGCCTCTCGGCTCGAGCGGAGGTGGACGACGTCTTTGTCGCCCTCCACCGCTCGCAGGCGGCGCACCATGTCGGGACGCTTGGCCCGGCGGAAGCCCCAGATGAAGCGGAGAAACTCCAGATTGACGCGCTCCCTGCAGCCGTCCGCCATGTCCGGGCGCGGGGTCCGGCGGGATCTCGCGACCCGCAGCAGCGACCTGCAGAGGCAGACGGCCGTCGGAAAGTCCAGGAAGATCACGGTGTCCGCCGCGGCCACGCGCAGGGACAGCGTCCGAGCGTAGTTGCCGTCGACGATCCAGCGATCGGCCCGAAGGGCCGCCTCCTGAATCCGGACCCACTCCTCGGCCGGGGTCGGGACCCACCCCGGCCGCCAGTACAGACGGTCGAGGTGGATGACCTCGATCCCGAGGATGGCCCCCAGGCGTCGGGCGAACGTGGACTTGCCGGCTCCCGGGCAGCCGATGACGGCCACGGTGCGCACTTGCCTCACCCCTGCCACTATAGCGGGGCGCGATGCCCAAGTCTCAACCGGAAGGTGGGACGCTCGCGCCCTTTTGGTCCGTGCCCCGGTGTCGGCGCGGCCCGCGTTCGAGGGGGGGCCGGGTGCAGACGTTGCAGCGTCGGCGCGACGGGAAGCGGAGCCAAGGATGGATTTGGGCGGTGGGGGCCCGGAAGAGTATTGGACCATGCCGTCTGATCCCACAAGGCTGCAGCGCGCCCACTCGATCGTCCCAGGCATCGGCGCACCGGGGCCTACCGGCGAAACCATGGCTGGCGCTCGGGCTGCGCAGCGCCGTTCGGTCACGCCGTCGAGGCGGGCCTTCCCAATCTCCATGTGGAATGTTCGGCACTCAGCAACGAGACCAGCACGGGCAGCCGGGCTCCAGGCAGAACGCGATTGTGCCACAGGTTCACATCCAGGCATGCGAAGGTACCGTTTGCCGTCAATGAAACGTCAAAGTCGTGGCTTGGTCAGGCTTTGGCTGACTGGGGCGGGCGGGCACGTGAGTGGCGGCCGAGGGCGAACGCCTGCTGGCCAACCGTGCCTGTGAGGCCACACGCTCACGTGTGAAGGCTGCCATCGAGGCCGTGGACCGCCACGAGGGCGCTGACCGCTGGGCAAGAGGGGGGCGGCCGCCCTACGTTCGGTCCCCTCACGGCACAGCCGTAGGCGCCGAGCATCCCCCCGCCGGCGGTGACGCCTGATGGCCCCCGCGCGCCGGCGGCCCGTCCGCCGCAGGGCCACCCTCCCCCGCACGGTACCCGCAAGCCGCAGGCCCCCCCCGTGACCGGCGACATGGCGGGGGACGTGCCGTCCCCCGGACCCTCTGGCCGGCCTCTTCGCTCACGCCCCCTCGGAGACTCTCGTGCGGCTGCGGCACTGCCACTGCCCAACGCGTACTCGCTGGGCACCAGAGGGCCTGCCGCCCCCCTCCGGACCCCGGACCCGAACTGGTGTGCCCTGACCTACTTTTCGATGACGGAGGCCCACTTTTCGGTTGACACGCGCAGCCGCACCGAGCTACGGCACGCCCCGACGGTGTGGCATGCCTATGGTGTCGCAGACGAGAATGCGTGGCGTGGTTGGTCGGGTGGCGTTGCCCGGCGTCACGACCACGAAGGGGGGCGACGGCTGGCTTGCGCAGCCCTGGCCGACGAGAGGCGGGTGCCATAGCCTGGCCTGGCGGCAGGACACCTGCCGGCTGTCCGGGCGTCCGACACCCGCAGAGGCTCGTTGGCCAGGGCCAGACGTTGCCCCCGTCACGCGCTCCTGACGGTGGCAATGCCACCTGCGCTGAACGCAGACAAACAATCGCGTCAGCGACAGCCGTCGGAGCCGGGCCACCGATTGGCCGCGCATCGCACTCAGTGGAGCAAGAAGTGCTGCGGCGAGCGCGGAACGCATAGATAGCTAACCCCTCGGAAAAATCCGCTCCACGGCAGGCAGGTGCTGGCAGGGGGCATCCGAAATGATATCCTTGTCGATCGTCACTAGGGTTGACGCGATGGGGGTGGCCGTCGTGACGTATGAAGCCTGGGACGCCATCGACGCGGCGTTGGGCGCGCCGTCGGCCAGGGACATATACGGTGGCCTCGCCGCCGTTGTCGATTGGTTCCATGAGCTTAAGGCATCCTTGGACAACCTGCCGCTCCCCACCGAAGGGGCTTTGGCGGAATTGACGGCCATTGCAATGCTGCAGGGTGCTGGGGGCGATCAGGCTGTGGCCGATGGCGTGGCGGCGTTCCGGGAGGTAGGCGGTTCATTCGACACCCCCTTGGACGCAACGCGCGCGGCATGGCTAGCGGACGCACCAGTTTTTCTTGCTGCTAGGCTCCGTGCCGAAGGATTCGTTCTCCGAACTGGCGACCAGGTAAGGTGGACCCCTTTGTCAAGACAGCGGAGCACGGTTCCTTAAGGTACACCCTTCCACGCAGAAGCTCGTTGGCATGGTGCTGGCCCGGCGACTGCCCTTATACGTAGCCGGGCCGGTCCTGCAGTTGGACAACCCGTCGACATCGCAGATTGCGCGCCTGACCGAGGGGTACCCCGATGCACGCGATGCGCTTTCAGAGTTCTGTAGCCTGCCCAATCTTGGAGACCGCAAAGGACAATTTCTGGAGTCGCTAACGTATGCCCTGGTCCCCCTCACACATCCCAGGGGGCATGGCCGTCGCTGGAGTAGAGTGTGTATTGTGGACGACGGGTAAAACGGCGGCCGAATCTGCGGTGCCTGTAACGCTGATGTCGGGTGGGACGCCCCAGACGCCGCTGAGGTCTGGGAGTGTAAGGCTAACGCTGAAGCGTGGAACGGATATTCCGTCCACCGTGCACCGCGGAAGATCACGTTCTTGCTGTGCGCCTCTGAGAAGTTAACCCCCGAGCACCCGCAGTGCTCCGTTGGCATTGTCTCATTGCGTGCGGTCGGCCAAATGTGGCGGCCACCAAAGCCCCTCGTCCATCTAGGCGCCCTTGATCTGACCTCATTGATCGACTGAGTCCTGCGGGGATTGCGAGATCCTGCCATCCCCAGAAGTAGATCCGATTGAACCGGCCGCTTACGCTGCTGGATCTGGATGGCGTGTTGGCTTGGGTATCCCTCCCGGGTGTCGTGGACGTCGCCTGGTACCATACTCGCAGATGGGTTCTTGCTGGAGACTCCAGCCGAGGCAGCAGGGGCTCCATAGGCGGTTTCCAATCCAGAAGGCGTGGCTCGTAGTGGATGGCAGCGCGACACCAGTCCAGGAAGCGGCGATGCGCGGACTGACGCTCTCCCACGCCTGCCGAGGCAGGCCATCGACATTCGCTTGGCCTGTGACGGAACACCGGATGGGGACTTCGCTGTCAGCGAAACGGGGTACCGCGATCCATAGATCGTGAGCCAGCGCTGATCCGCATCCCATGCCCCACAGGCCCCTGGCCGCCGCGCCTCAGGCGGCGGTTGATGACGCCCTGCATGATCGCTAGCGGCAGTTTCGCAACGGGCGAGGGTGACATAGGCAGAAAGCTTGATCTTCAGGGGCTTTCGGTGGGTCAGTTTGTAGTACCTGTCTTGCTGGGGCCGCCCCCAAGAGACGGCCCCACACGGGGGGACCGCAAGGGCCTCGCGGCGATCCGGCGATCCTCGCTTGGCGGGCACCTGCCATGACGCCGCCGGTTGGACCCACGTCGGGCAGACCCAGCTGCGGGTCATCCATCCCCCTGGCCGTCGCCGCGGCAACGGCGGATCCGGCGCGGCAGGGCCGGCGGTGCCATCGTCGTACCGCAGCGGTGGGCCCCGGCGACGCCGGGCGGGGCGGCGGTCACCGAGGTGCACCCGAGATCGACAGCGGGGGGCAGGCGCCAATGGAGCGGTGGGTGGCGGCGTCCGGACGATCGCGCTGGGACCGGCGTTCGGCGTTGCGCGGCGCGGCGGGGGCCCTGCTGGCACCCCTCACGTTGCTTTCCGCCTGCGGACGACCGGGCCGCGCCAGGCCCCAGGCGGCGGCGGCGACCGTGGTGGTGGCCTTCCAGTTCCACTGGGCCAACGGCGCGCCTTGGAACAGCCATACCACCGCTTTGGTTCAACAGTTCCTGGACCAGACGTTCAACCGGCGCACGCGCGGCATCCGGGCCGTGCCCTGGGGCATCTGCTGCGGCAAATGGAGCCAGATCATCGCCGCCTCGCTGGGAGGGGCCGGTTACCCCGACATCATCGGCGAGTGCTGCGTCGGCTTCGCCTCCCTGCGCGACGCCGGCATCCTCACCCCGCTGGATGGCTACCTGCGCCGCGACAATGTCCCAACCAGCCTGTGGTCCCAGGGGCACGTCTCCGTGCTGCAGGCGGGCGGGCGGCAGCTCGGCTTACCCATGTACGACGGGCCCCAGGTTCTGGGGTACCGCCAGGACATCCTGGATCAACTCGGGCTCTCCTATCCCGCGCCGGACTGGAATCTGGGGCAGGCGGTCCGGCTGTGGCAGGGTTGTTCCGGTTCGGTGGGCGGCCTCAGGCGCTACGGTGCATCGTTGGAGTGGTACCCGGGGTGGGAGTATCTGCTGCGCGGCTTCGGCGGGACCGAAATGAACCCCGGGGGCACCACGTGCCTGCTCGACGCGCCGGCCTGCGTCGCCGCCGTCGAGTGGTTCTACCAGTTGCTGTTCGCGCAGACCATCACCTACCGGACGGATGTCGCCGGGCTGGCGGACGGCAGCGCGGTGTTTTCCGCCCTGGGCGGCTGGGACATTTTCAACGAAGCGACCCTGCTGGGCGGCCGCTTCAAGTGGAACCTGGTGCCGTTTCCGTCCATGGCCCACGGCCACTTCACCTATACCAACAAGGACTTCTGGGCCCTCAATCGCGCCTGCCGCCACCCGCAGGAGGCCTGGACGGTGCTGCGCTGGCTGGCCGCGGAACCGGAGTGGCAGCGGTTCATCATCAAGACGGCGCTCCTGGAGCCGTCGCTCAACAGCCTCTGGGCGGAGTGGGAGGCGGCCATCCGCGCCGCCGCCCCGCCGCTGCGGACGATCGCGATCGGCTACTACAAGGAGGCCGCGCAACGGGGCTACGGCATCCCCGCCCCCTTCTACACCTACGCGCCGGTCGAGGCCCGCAGCGAGATCGCCACCGGCCTGACGCAGATCGCCGGCCACAAGGTTTCGGTTAAGGTTGGCCTGCGGAACATCGCGCGCCAGATCAACGCCCTGGAGCGCTCCTCCGCCAGCGCCGCGCCGGCGAGCTTCGGCGCCCAGCGCCGGGCCCAACAGGCGCGCGATGCCCGCCTCCTGTCCATGTTCACCAGCGGCTGAGCCGGGAGCCGCCGAGCGTCGACCGGCCCCGCGGCGCGAGGGAGGCCGGGACGTCGGGTGGACGAAACGGCGTCGGCCGTGGTCGGCGGGGATCGCCATGTCTCAGCCTGGTACCGACCACCGCGGCCTCCGGTCGATCGTCTTGCGCGTCGCCGCGCCGCTGGTGGGGCCTGCGCCCCTGGCAAGGGTGGACCGAAGGATGGCGACGCCGCGCGGAACCCGCAACGAGCCGTTGCCGTTGCCTTTCAGGGAATGCGCGGCGCCTCCTGGAGGGTGGACGCCCGCAAAGCCCGCTGGGCCCGACGCCAGCGCACCGCGGTGCACAGCAGCCACGCCCCGGGGCCGGCCGCCTGCAGGGTGCGGCCGGCTGGACCCTCCAGACCCTGCGCGGTCACCTTCGGATCCGACAGGTACAGCGCCGGCAGGCCGCGGACCACGGTGCGGTGGAAGCCGGCAAGCGGCAGGTCGGCCACCGCGGAGGCGGCACGCCTGCCAAAAGCGGCGATCCGCGTGGCCGCAGCCGCGGCGTCCGGGTACCAAAAGGTGAAGTTCATATCCCCCCCTTGCCGGTCTTCCTCTCGGTCGATCCAGTAGTCCAGCAGGATGTGCAGTCCGGTCACCCAGGGGAAATAGGCACGGCGGAGTTTGGCGGCGGCGTTGTCGTCCAACGATCCCCCGGCCGCGGCCGCAAAGAGCGCGAAGATGCCGAGGGTCGAGCCGGCGGCGGCGGCAGCCTCCCACCAGGCCAATCCGGGGGCCTCCGCGGCCAGGCCGTCCGCCCAGGCGCGGAC
>DAHWHT010000039.1 GCA_027335515.1 Clostridia bacterium | reverse complement strand
CGTCCCCGCGGCGACAGTCGGACGACGGCCTCGCCCTGGTACATGCGCGTCAGGAAGTCGGCCGACCAGGAGCGCCAGTAGGCGGCGAGGTCGAAGTCCGCCGGCCGTTCGAAGCGTTCGGCGAGGGGTTCCAGCGACAGGATGCGGGAGACACGGTAGGTGCGGCACTGGCCGTCGGCCGTGGCGACCAGGTACCAGGCGCCCCCTTTGAGGACGAGTCCGAGGGGAGCGAGGGTGCGGGCGACCTCACCCTTCCAGCGCCGGTAGTGCACGGAGACGGCGTATTGGCCGAAGACCGCGTCGGCCACCGCCGCCAGGTGGGGCGGCTGATCGTCGTCACCGAACCAGCCCGGGGCGTCGAGGTGGAAGCGCTCGCGCACGACCTGGGCCTGGGAGCGCCCCCCGGGGGGCAGGGCGGCCAGCACCTTGCGCTCGGCGTCCGCGAGTCGGTCTCCGAGGCCGAGATCCGCGGCCGCGCGGGGAAATCCCCACAGGCAGAGCGCCGCGGCCTCTTTCGGCGTCAGGCCGTTTTGGATCAGGCCGTCGATCCGGGCCCGGTAGCCGGGCAGCAGCCGGTAGCCGCCGGTCGGTCCGCGGTCGGCATAGATCGGCACGCCCGCGGCCGATAATGCGTCCATGTCTCGGTAGACGGTGCGCAGGGATACCTCGAAGTGTGCGGCGAGTTCAGGGGCGGTGGCGGTTCGCCGCTGCTCCAGCAGCAGGAGCAGGGCCAGCAGCCGGCTCTCCCGCACGACCATCCCTCCGGTCGCAATCCTGACGTTCGCTGGCAGGATTATGCCGGAAGGTGATCCTGGAAGCCAGCGGGCGCGCCCGGTGCCGGTGCGCGGGGGACGGGTCCGCTGGGGCGCGACGTGAACGGAGGGGATCCAGGTGGCGGAAGCGACGTCGATCCGTGCGGTGATGCTGCAGGAGTTGGGCGCTGAGGTGGACCGCACCCGCCGGGCGCTGGAGCGGGTTCCGGCCGACCGTTGGGACTGGCGTCCGCACGAGAAGTCCATGCCCATGGGCCGGCTGGCGGGACACGTGGCGACCCTGCCGTCGTTCGTCCGGGTCATCCTGACGACCGAGCGGTTCGATATGATGAACCCTCCCGCCGGGTTCGTCCGGACCCAGTGGCCGGAGACCGCGGCCGAACTGGTACCCACCGCGGAGCGGGTTTGTGCCGAGGCCAGGGAGCCCCTGGGGGCGGCGCGCGACGAGGACCTCTTCGTACCCTGGAGCTTCACGGTCGGCGACCAACGGGTCGTGACGGGTGTGCCGCGGCATGTCGCCATGCGCCGCTTGGCGTTCGACCACCTGATCCATCACCGGGCCCAACTCGGCGTCTATCTCCGCCTGTGCGACGTTCCGGTTCCGGCCCTGTTCGGTCCGTCGGCGGACGAGCCCTGGCGGGAATAGGACCGCGCGCCCAGCGCGGCCCGGCCGGTCGTGCGCCCAGCGCGCCACCGTCTTGACCCCAGGGTCTGGGCAGGGCGGAGGGATCCGGATCGGGCAAGAGGACGCCTGCGGAAAACGGCGGAGGCCCTGGGCGCCCTGGGGGTCGCCGGGGGCCTCCGCGATCGACCGGTGGATCCGGGCTGCGGTGCGGTCTTGTCAGAGGACGCGGCGGCCCAGCGCCCGCCGCATCTCGTTCAGCACATCGGGTCGTTCCCGCGCGAGGTTGTGGCATTCGGCCGGGTCCGCCTGCAGGTCGTAGAGTTCGATGTGGTCGTTGACATTGTCGATCAGTTTGTACTCGGCCGTGCGCAGACAGCGGGCGGTGGTCAGCTGGCTGAGCGTGTTGCTTCGGTGCGCTGCGGCCGGGTCGCGCAGCACCGGACCAAGCGAGCGGGCGTCCAGGGGTTCGCGCGGCGCCACGCCGGCCAACTCAAGTAGGGTCGGGTGGAGATCGCTCATCTCGACCAGCGCGTCGCTTTCGGCCTGGGGGATGCCGGGCCCGGTGGCAAGCAGGGGTACGCGCAGCGCCGGTTCGTAGAAAACGGACTTCTGATAGAGGCCGTGGTCCCCGAGCATCTCACCGTGGTCCGAGGTATAAAAGACGTAGGTGTTGTCGGCGGAACCGCTTTGCGCCAGCGTGTCGAGCAGCAGCCCCACCTGGGCGTCGATCAGCTCGAGGGCCGCCGTGTACTGGCGCCGCACGGTCGCCACCTCCTGCGGGGAGGCGCCCGCCTGGGCGTGTGCCTTGCGCGTGATCCATTGCGGTTTGCCGTCCAGCGTGTCGGCGATGGGGTCGGGCATCGCCGCGCCGCGGAAGTGGTTGGCATACTCCGTGGGCGGATCCCAGGGGTCGTGCGGGCCCACGAAGCTGACAAACAGGTGCCAGGGCGACTCGCCATCCTGGTCGGCGATGAAGTCGGCGGCGCGGCGGGCGATGTAGCAATCCTCCCAGTCCTCGGTGGGTAGGACCGAGTCCTCGGCGTACCAGGCGTGCGCGCGGCCACGTTTGTGGTAGTCCTCGCAGAAGGCCTGCAGGCGCCCCCGCTCCTGGAGGTAGCGGTTGTAGGGGCCGTGTGGGTCGGGCCAGCCGCTGCCGGCGTGCATCTTGCCCTCGCACTCGACGGGATCTGTGAACCCGTAGCTGTACAGCAGCGGCAGGTTGCCGCGCCGGCCGTTGAAGGTGTCGGGTTTGTGCAGGTCGAGCTTGCCGACCAGGCCGACCCGGTAGCCGGCATCGCGCAACTCCTGGTAGTACGTCGGCACGTGCCGCGGATAGAAGGCGTTGTTGCCCATGGCGCCCACCCGGTGCGGTTGCAGGCCGCTGGCCAGGCTGATCCGGGACGGGGCGCACAGGGGGGCGTTGCAGGTGGTCTGGTTGAAGCGGATGCCGCGTGCCGCGAGGGCGTCCAGGTGCGGGGTTCGCACCCAGCCGGCGCCGGCGGCGCCCAGCCAGTCGTAACGGTGTTGGTCGGCCATGATCAGGAGCAGGTTGGGGCGTCGGTCGCGCGCCCGTGGCATGGTCTGCGTCCACCTCCGTCCGGCGGTGGGCCGCCGGGGGTCATCGCGTCCATGACAACCTTGGCGACGCCGCGGCGGTGATCGGTCGACGCGCCGGGTCGCCACGTGCCATCGCTGCGTCGTTTTGGCATTCCGCGGCCCGCTGCGCGATCCTTCCGCCGATGGTGCGACCTGCCCTGAAGCGAAAAGGTGTTCTGGTGCCGAGGACCGCCGCAGGGCGAGGGCTACCGGATGTGGCGCGTCCGCCCATCCCCGCGGGTGTTCGCAGCGGTGCGCCTCACCCCCCCGCGCCCTGCAGGTTCCGCCAGGGGGCCGGGTGCACGGCGCGGCATCACGCCTGCGGCACGGCCGATCTCCAGCGGTGCGCGCCGTCGGACCGCGATCCACGCGGCCCACCCAACGGAGACCTCGCCGCCGGACTTGCCCACCCGGAGACGATGCGGTCGGGCCCCGCGGACCGGGCGGCGCGCGCCGAGACGACGGGACGCAGGCGCCGACCGCGTGCCGCTTCCGGGTGGGGCACCCGGAAGCGGCGGCGGGAGTTGGTACGGGCGCCCGTGGCCAGGACCTGGCCAGTCGCTTGCGAGATCGTGAGCTTGTCCGCGCCCGGCCATTCCATCGTGCCGCTTCCGCGGACGTCCCTTGGGGTGCCGTTGGTGGGTCGATGGTCGGCCGCGGTACGGCGTGGTACGCTGCGGCGGGCAGGGGGTGCCAGGGGTGGGGGAAGGACCGGGCCGGGCCGGGCGCAGCGAGGCCCTGCCTGGTGGGTCGTTGCTCGCGCCGCTCAAGGTGTGGGCGGTGGTGCTGCCGCTCGCGCTTGTGGTGCTGGTGATCGGCGTTCAGTATTGGTGGTTGGATCGGCTGCTGCCGGCCTTTTGGTCCACGGTCGCCACGGCCGCCCTCTTGGTGTTTGGGGTGGCCGTCTTTGCTTCGGCCATCTGGCGGTTGCTGGAGCGTGCCGAGGCACGCCTGCGGGTCGCCTATGCCGCAGAGCGCTCCCAGCGGCGCCAGTTGCAGGCCCTGGCGGCCGCGAGCGTGGACCTGGCCACCGAATTGGACATGGAGCTGGTCGCGCAGAAGATCGTCGACCGCAGCCGCGAGGTGACCGGGGCCCGTTACGGCGCCCTGGCGGTGCTGGCGGCCGACCTGCGCATCGCGTCCTTCTACAGTTCCGGGCTCGATCAGGAGACCCGGGCCCGCCTGGGTCCTCCCCCGGAAGGCCACGGGCTCTTGGGATTGGTGACGCGGGAGGGCCGGCCTCTGCGCCTGGAAGACCTCACGCGCCATCCGGCGGCGGTGGGCTTCCCCCCGCACCACCCCGAGATGCGGTCGCTGCTGGCGGTGCCCGTCTGGATGCAGGGTGAGGTGATCGGCAACCTCTACCTGTGCGAGAAGGAGGACCACAGCCCCTTTTCGGACGCCGACGAGCAGACGTTGGAGCGCTTTGCGGCCCAGGCTGCGGTGGCCATCCAGAACGCCCGTCTGCACCGCCGCCTGCAGGCGCTGTCGCTGGTGGCGGAACGGGAGCGCATTGCCATGGACCTCCACGACGGGGTCATGCAGTCGCTGTATGGGGTGCGCCTGCAACTGGAAGCGGCGATGGACCGGTTGGCCGAGGAGGCGCCGGTGCGGGGCGTGGTCGATCAGGCGATCGATCGCCTTGGCACGGTGACGGCGGACATCCGACACTACGTATTCGATCTGCGGGCGCGCCTGGCCGATGGCGACAGCATCGTGGATTCGCTCCATCAGCTGCTGGAGTCTCTGGAGGCGGCCCCGGTGTTTCGGTGTTCGTTGACGGTCGAAGGGGAGCAGCGTCCGGTTCCGGCCGGGGTGCGCTGGGAGTTGTGGCACGTGGTGCGCGAGGCGCTGGCCAACGCGGTCCGCCACAGCGGCGGCAGCCACCTGGATGTGTCGGTGCGGTTTTCCTCCGAAGGCCTCACCCTGGACGTGGTGGACGACGGCCACGGCTGGGACGGCCGGCCCGGCGGTCCGGGCCACCACGGCCTGGCCAATATGCGCCGCAGGGTGGAGGGTTGCGGTGGCGAAATTGCCTGGGAAGCACCCCCGGGCGGCGGTACGCGCGTTCGTGTGTCGCTGCCTGCGCAACGCGCCTACGCGGCGGGGACGGTTGAGGAGGAGCACGCGTCTGGAACCCACGGATGAAGGCCGCGGGTTTGCCGTGGCGTTCATCCTCGGCGGCAGGCCGCCCGGGGGGTGACCCGTGGGTCCCAGGACATGCGACGGTGTTCGGCCACCGGACGGCCGTCCAGCGAACCGGCGCCCGTGAACCGAACCGACGGCGCTTGGGGTGTCCAAGGAGTATCCGGAGTCTACCACGAGGGAGGGAGGCGAGGCCCCGCCCACGGCCCAAGCCGCGGGGGGTGCCTTGCCGCGACCGGATGAGCGAGGCGGCATCGGCGCGGATTCGGGTGTTGCTCGTGGACGATCATGAGGTGGTGCGGGTCGGCATCAAGGCGTTGCTCGCCAGCGCGGACGATCTGGAGGTGGCGGGCGAGGCCGCGACCGCGGCCGACGCCGTCCGCGAGGCCGCGCGGCTGGAGCCGGACGTGGTCGTCCTGGATGTGCGCCTGCCGGATGGGTCCGGGGTGGAGACCTGTCGCGAGATCCGCGACCGTCGGCGGGAGACGCGGGTGATCATGCTGACATCCTATGCGGACGATGAAGCCCTCTTCGCGGCGATCATGGCCGGGGCCGCCGGTTACCTGCTCAAGCAGGCCCGGGGTCGCGAACTCGTTGCCGCCATTCGCTCCGTGCATGCCGGCGGCTCCCTGCTGGACCCCGCCGTCACCGGCCAGGTGCTGGAGCGGTTGCGGCGTCCGCCTGTCGCGGAGGCCGACCCCTTCGCCGAACTCAGCGACCAGGAACGGCGCATTTTGGCGCTGATGGCCGAAGGCAAGACCAACCGCGAGATCGCCGACGAGGTCTTCCTGAGCGACAAGACGGTCAAGCATTACGTCAGCAGCATCCTGCGCAAGTTGCAGGTGGCGCGTCGCAGTGAGGCGGCGGCCATGTGGGCACGGGTTCAGGAGCGGGGTCCTGGGCGGCCGTAGGCGGCATCGGCCTCCACCCGCTTGCGGTCCTCGGCGGGCGCGCGGTAGCGGAAATGCACCGCCAGCCGCAGGCGATTGCCTGCGTGGGCCAGCGGTTGTCGCAGGGTGTCTCCATCGAGGGCCAGCACGTCGCCGGCCGCCATGTCGGCCCACGCCGTCACAGCCGCAGCGGCGCCGTCCTGGTGGGATCCGGGCAGCACCGCGAGGCCGGCGTTGGTCGTCGCACAGTCCTCCAGAGGCACCCACACGCTCCAGTTGCCGTCCCGCGGGGCCTCGACGGGCCCGGCCGCTTCCCCGGGCCACCGCAGGTCGACGGCCACGCCGATGCACCTTACCCCACTGCCGAGGACTGCGGCCATCGCCCGATGCAGGGCGGCGTGTTCGCCGAGCTGACGCCAGCGGGGTAGCCGCCGCAGGCGCGCCGCCAGGGCCTCGGCGTCCGCGTCGTCCGCAGCCACCAGCGGGGCGCCGGTTGCGTCGCACCAACCGGCCGCGCAGCAGGCGGACCGCACTTGGGCGCCCGCGGCGAGGACGTGCCCGGGCGGCAGCAGCCGTCGCCACAGCAGGCAGCCGTCCTGTGCGGCCCGCCGCTGGCACGCGTCGGACGCCTGCAACAGCGGGGCCGCGTCCACCAGGACCAATACGCGCCGTTCCACCACCATACCGCCTCCCACCGGGGTACTCTCCGGCTGCCTATGCGGCCGCGCCCGCGGGTACGACCACGTCGGGGCGGGCTGCGCCGCCGGGAAGCTTCGCTCGGCCGGAGGTCTGTCCCGGGCGTGCCGCGGTAGGGTAGGGTGCGGACGCGGCGAATGCCGCTACGCGTGGCGATGACGGCGGGGGGGTTGTTCCGTGCAGACCGAAGCACAGGCTCCGGTGCGCATCGGTGTCGTGGGCTGCGGTGGGCGTGCCGGCGCGCACCTGCATGCCCTGCAGCGCCATCCCGGTGCACAGATCGTGGCAGTGGCCGATGTGGTGGAGGTGGCGGCGGCCAAGGCCGGTGAGGCCCTGGGCGTTCCCCACTACAGCGACCACCGCGCCTTGCTGGAGCGCCCCGATCTGGACGCGGTCTGGATCTCCGTGCCCGTGTTTGCGCACGGTGCCATAGAGTTGGACGTGATCGCCCGGGGCCTGCCCTTTTTCGTGGAAAAGCCGGTGGCAAGGGACATGGAGACCGCGCAACGGATCGCGGCCGCCCTTGACCGTGCCGGCCTGTGGGCGGCGGCCGGCTACCAGTTGCGCTACGGGGAGGGGGTGCGCCGCGCCCGCGCCCACGTCGCGGGTAAGACGGTCGCCTTCGTGGAGGGTCATTACTGGTCCGGTACGGGGCGCCTCGGCGGCTGGGTGGCCGACTTCGACCGGGCAGGAGGGCAGCTGGTGGAGCAGGCCACCCATACGATCGACCTGATGCGCTACATCGCCGGCGAGGTGGCCGAGGTGTATGCGCAGCAGACCACGCGCGTCCTGCGGGAGATCACCGCGCCCGACACGTACACCGCCAGCCTGCGGTTTGCCAGCGGGGCCCTGGGGACGCTGTCGGCGACCTGGGTGCACGACCCGGACGACTGGAGCAACGCCAACATTCTCCATTTCGGCCTGGATGGCAGCATCGTACGCATCGCCGGTCAGAGCGCCGAACTGCTGCCGGCGTCGGCCGGCGCGCTGCCGGAGGTGGCCGAGGTTCCCGGGTTGTATGGGGCGTTTGTGGCGGCGGTGCGCGACCGGGCCGCCTTGCCCGGTGTGCTGAGCCCATACCGAGACGCCATGGCCACGCTGGCGGTGTCCCTGGCGGCCAACGCCTCGGCGGCCAGCGGCCGGCCGGTTTCGCCGCGTTGATCGGCGTATAGCCGCGGCCGTTCCGCCCCAGACTGCACCCGAGGCCGCCGTCGCGCGGCTTCGGGGGTGGCAGGCGGTGGTCGGAAGCGCGGGGGATGGACACGGGGCTGCGCGTGCGCGGCGGCATGTGGCGGTGGCGGCGACGCTGGCGGGCCTGACCCTGGCCGCCTTCTACCTGACCGCCACCCAGCCTCGGGCCGCCGCCCTGGTGCCGGTGATCCTGGTCTTGGCGGCGGCGCAGGTGGTGCTCCAGGTGCTGTTTTACATGCGGTTGCTCCGGGTCCGCTCGACCGTGGCGCACCTGTTTGCGGTCGGCGCGGTATCCATGGCCGTCCTGGCATGGTCCGTCTGGTATATGCTGCGCCTCTAGCTCGGGTTCGCCCGCGGTGCCCGGCGGTGCCTCAGTCGCCGCCTCCAGGCCACAGTTGCTGCTTGGGCTTGGCCGTGCGGCCGAAGCCGGCGATTGCCTCGGCATAGGCATCCAGGCCTCGGGCCGGCGCCAGCAGCGGCATGAGCGCCATGGTGGGCGCCAGGCGCACCGCCGCGGGGAAGGTGCCGTTGATGGCCATCGACCCGACGATCGTGAGGTCGTTGAAGTAGACGGCATAGGGACTGAGGGGTACGCGGGCGGCCTGCGGGGCCACGCCGAACTGCAGGAACGTGCCGCCGCGGCGCACCCAGCCCAGGCCTTGTTCGATCGCTTCCGGGCGCCCTGTGGCGTCCGCGACCAGGGCAAAACCCCCCGCGCCCCCCTCCGGGGCCCCCGTGTCCGGGCCCGTCGCTCCGTTGGTTGTCGTCCCATCGCCGGCGGGCGGCACCGCCGCATCGGCCCCGATCTCCAGGGCGAGGGCGCGCCGGTCCGCCCGCGGCTCGACGACGGTGACCCAACTGGCCCCCTGGCGGCGCAGGACCTGGGCCAGGAGCAGGCCCATCGTTCCGCCCCCCAGGATGGCAACGGTGTCTCCGGCCCGCAGCCGAGCCCGGCGGGCGCCCCAAAGGGCGCAGGCCAGCGGCTCGATCAGGGCCGCTTCTCCCCACCCCAGGCCGGGCGGCAGGGGGTGGCAGTTGGCGGCGGGCACCACCACCCGCTCGGCCAGACCGCCGGCGACCGTGTCCCCGATCGCGCCCCAGTGGGAACAGAGGTTGCCGCGGCCCTCGCGGCAGGCGTCGCAACGCCCGCAGGTCAGCGTCGGGTCCACGGCGACCCGCGTGTTTCGCTTTGGCTCCGATACACCCGGGCCGCACGCCACGACCACCCCGGCGAACTCGTGGCCGGGGATGAGGGGGTAGGGTGACGGGGGGAACTCGCCGTGGGCAATGTGCACGTCGGTACCGCACAGCCCACAGGCCCGCACTTCCACCGCGACCTCTCCGGGGCCGGGCCGCGGCGGCTCCACGTCGCGGACGCTGAAGGTTCCTGGACGCTCCACTACGACTGCGCGCATTGCCGCGCCACCATCCCTCCGAGTGAAAGGGCAGCGAATGCCCGGGACCGCCGGTGCGGGAGCTTCGGTGTGCAGGGACCGGGTCCCTCCGGGCGGCCCCGGTGCGAAGGCGACCCACCGGGACCTCCAACGGGCGGTTGCGGGCGGCCGCAGCCCGGGCGTTGTCCCGGTGTCGACCGATTGCCCGGGGCCATCGGCGCTGCGCAACAGGGATGGCCGCCGCGGCGGCCGCTGGTCTGCGGGCCGCCATCGCCGCGCGGGGTTCGGCCCGGCTGCTGCTCTCGACCGGACGCTCGCAGTTGACCACCCTGGATGCCCTCGTCCAGGCGGACCTGCCCTGGGCCGCCGTCGAGGCCTTCCACCTGGACGAGTACGTTGGCCTGTCGGCGACCCACCCGGCGAGCTTTCGCCGTTACCTGGCCGAGCGTTTCGCTACAGCCCCGCAAGGGGTAAATACAAGGCCGAAAGGGGCGAAAACCTGGTCGGGCGGACGGTGTGGAAGGCCGAGAGATCGGTTTGTACACATTTTTCTAACCAGGGATGGTTCGAGCG
>DAHWHT010000106.1 GCA_027335515.1 Clostridia bacterium | reverse complement strand
CGCCGCCGTGCCGGTGGCGGTGGTCGGGACCGTGGTCGCCCTCGGGACATGGATGCCCGGTACGGATCAGTTATTCGCGGCCTGTGGCCGCTGGGCCGCAACGCCGGCCGGACAGTTCGCCTCGGTTGTTCTTGGAGCCCTTGTTGCCTACCCGTTGGTTCAGGGAGTGATCTCCGCGGTGCGGCGTATAGGCGGAACGCGTCGCTGGTTGCACCTTTTGCGGTACACGGCGGCCCCGCGCTGGCCCGGCGCCTACTGGGCGCCCGTGGTCCAGGTCGGCCTGGAAGGCCGTGTGGAACTCTGCGACCTGCCACTGTCCGGTGCCTGGACAGTGGGGCTGTGGCATCCGCGGATCGTCGTGACCACCTTGCTTCTGCAAGCGCTCAGCCCCCAGGAGTTCGCGGCGGTGCTGTACCACGAGGCGTGCCATCTGCGCTCAAGGCATCCCCTCAAGGCAGTCGTGGTCGGTGTGCTGCGGGATGCCTTCGGCTGGTTCCCCGCTGTGTCCGCCAGCGCCGCGACCTATGCCGCGGCGCGGGAGTTAGCCGCGGACGCCAACGCCGCGCGGTATTGTGGCAAGGAAGTCCTCCGCTCCGCGTTGCTGAAGTGCGGGGAGGCGCCGGCGGTCGCCGCCCCGTTCGGGGCGCCAGCGTTCACCGACCTCATGCGGTTGCGACTGGCGCGGTTGGGGGAATCTGGCGGTGCGTGTGTGCTGTCGGCGCCGACCTGGGCGTGGCTACAGTCCGCTGTCCTCGCTCTGCTCTGTTCGGCCCTCGGCGCCGCCGCCTGCGGGACGGCGCTCCGGTAGGCCGGAAGGAACGTCAGGAGGGGGGAGCGCGTGGGGCCGGCATCGTGGCTCATCGCCTTTCTCGGCGGCGTGGTGTCGTTCGTGTCGCCCTGCATGTGGCCAATGTATCCGGCCTACCTCACCTACCTCGCCGGCACCGGTCCCGCCGAACCCGGAGGGGCAGGGGCGCCACCTAGTCGTCGGCTGCTGGTCGGCCGGGCGCTCCTCTTCCTTTTCGGCTTCGGCTTAGTCTTCATCGCGCTCGGTGCAACGGCCAGCGCGGTCGGTCAGGTGCTGGCGGCCTATCAGGTCGCCTTCCGCGAGGTGAGCGGGCTTTTGATCATTGGCTTCGGCCTGGCCATGGCCGGGGTGCTACCGTACTGGATCCTTGGGACTGAGCGCCGGGTCGGCTACCAGCCGGTGCGGCCGAGCGGCCTGGGCGCGGTCGGCCTCGGTGCGGCGTTCGCCTTCGGTTGGACGCCCTGCGTCGGGCCGGTGTTGGCCTCGATCCTGCTTCTGACCAGCGCCACGGCCAAGCTCGGCGTCGGCATGGCCCTGCTCTCGGTCTACACCGTCGGTTTCGCCATCCCGTTCCTGCTGGTGGCCGCTTTTCTCAGCCAGGCCAAGGGGCTGCTGCGCCGTATGTCGCCGGGGGTGCCATGGGTGGCGCGCGTCTCTGGAGGCCTGTTGGTCGTCCTCGGCGTGTTGGTCTTCACCAACTACATGAGTGTCATCGCCTGGGCAATGTATTCGCGGCTGCAGGTCCGCTGAGCCGGGAGGTGGATGTCCTGCTCTTTCCGCTGCCCTCGTTCGTAAAGGTGTACGGGCCGTTCGGGGTCAGTTCGCTGACCCTCTGCGGCATCGCGGGCACGCTGGCTGGGCGGTTTCTGACCAGCAGGCTAAATCGTGGCGCGGTCTCGCCCTTCCGCAAAACGCTGGAGCTGCTCCTGGGTCCGCTCCTGCTCGGCATGGTAGTCGGGGCGCGGCTTTTCAACCAGATTGCGGTCAGAGATATGGTTTGGTACAACCCGTTTTCCTGGCTGCACGTCACCGGATACTCGCTCTCGTTCACCGGTGGTCTGCTAGGGGGGGTGGTCGCCGTGCTCTGGTTTGTCGGCCGGCGGCGCGCGGGGACCCCGCTCGCGATCCTCGACACCTTGGCGCCTGGGGCCGCGCTGGCCGTGGCAATCGGCTGGCTGGGCGTGCCGGTGCTCGGCCGAATCACGCATCTCCCCTGGGCGCTGCCGGTCGGTCCGGGCGTCGGCATCCAGCCCGTGCAGATCTATGGCTTTTTCGGCTTCGGGGCGATCGCTGCCGCCCTGTCCTGGCAGTTGTCCCGCGTGGACTACGTGGGCCAGAACTTCATCACCTTCGTCCTTCTGATGTCCGCGTTTCGCTTCCTGTTGGGCTTCACGGAACAGACGCCTGCGGTGGTCGGTCCCTGGTCCCTTACGCAGTTGGGTGATGCGGTAACGGTACTGGCCGGACTCGTCGTGACGGTCTGGATCCGGCGACCTGCCCGGCCGGCGCACGGTGGGCCGGAGGAAGGGGGTTCCCAATGAAGCGGCCGTTCCTGCTGGCCTTCGGCCTGCTCCTCTTGGCCGGGACATTCTTTAGCCTGGCCGCGCTCGGACCGCGACAGGCCGGTAACGGTCTGTTGGCTCGACCCATGATGGGTTTCCCCGCGGCGGTCTTCACGCTCCAGTCACTGTCCGGCCAGCAGGTCTCCCTCCAAAGCTTCCGTGGCGGCCTCGTGCTGATCAACTTTTGGGCGACCTGGTGCGTGGCGTGCCGGGCAGAGATGCCTCAGATCGAGAAGTTTCATGAGCTCGAGGGGGATAAGGTCGCCATCCTGGGGGTGGACATGCACGAGCCCGCTCAGACCGTGCAGTCCTCCGTGCAGGCTGGCGGGTACACGTGGACCTTCCTGTTGGACGCGACCGGAGCGGTCACGAACGCCTACAACATCCGCTTCGTCCCCACAAGCTTCTTCCTGGACGCCCGCGGCGTCATCCGGCAGGTGTACACCGGCCCGATGAACCTGGGACAGATGGAGTCCTTCCTCCGGGAGGCGGAGGTCGCGCGCTGAGGTGCGGGGAAGGAAGGCGGCGCGAAGGGTCCTCGTCCCTCGTGATGTCGGCGGTCATCACCATCGGGATGCGTTCGTTCGTCGAGTTGAAGCTGTAGGAGGTTCAGCGGCGCGGCTGAGGGCCATCGCCGGGGCAGCCGGCATGGTCTTGGGGTGCCGTCACCAAGCTACATGTCGGCCCGTAACGATGTCCGAGCCAAGTGACTGCGCCACTCGCCCTGCCGCATATGCGTAGAGACGACGGAGTGGAGGGCAGGGGATAGAGGTGCTCGGTTCGTTCATGCGCGTGGCCGCCGTGGCTACGTTTCTGGGGTCGCTGCTGGGTGCTCTGGTCGATCTGCGCTTCTCGGGTCAAGGGCTGGGCACACTGCTGGTGGCGGCCCTTGCGGGCTATGGCGGGATGCGCAACTCGTGTGCCGCCGCCACGGAAGGGGCGGACGCGCACATGTGGGCGATGATGGCGGGCATGGCCGGCGGAGGGTTCGGCGGCCTGGTGGGGGCCGTCGCCGCCGCCACCGCGGTGGCGGTCCTGGGGCCAATCCCCCTGCACGCCATGGACTGGAGCATGCTGCTCATGGGCGGCGGCATGGGCGGGATGCTGGGCGCGACGCTCGGTGGAGCCATGCCCGTGCGCCACCGTTTCCGGACTCGCCTCGGCCCCCGGCTGGTGGTCTGGCGCTTGCGCCGCAGCGCGTAAGCGGCTTGACATCCGTTCCGGCGGGGTCATAGACTCTAGGTACCATACCGGGGTATGGCAGATAGGTGGGTGGGTTGGAACAAGCACTGGGCACCGATAGCCGTTACCGCCGGGACAATGCCGCCTTGCTGGCACGACTGCGGAAGATCGAAGGGCAGGTGCGCGGCGTCCAGCGGATGGTGGAGGATGACCGTTACTGCGTGGATATCCTGATGCAGTTGGCCGCCATCCGTTCGGCGGTGGGTGCGGTTGGGCAGTCACTGCTGGAGAGTCATGTGCGCGGATGCGTCTCCAGCGCCCTGAAGAGCGGCGACGGAGACGGAGCCGTCAATGAACTTCTGGATGTCTTCGCGCAGTTTTCCCGGTGAGGACGGGGACAGACATGAACGTGACCGAGGCTGAGGTTCGGCAACAACAAGGTGGGGACGGTGCGGGAGCCGTCCAGACGGTTCTGCCGATCGCAGGGATGACGTGCGCCAACTGCGCCGCACGCATTGAGCGCGGCCTGCGACGCACGTCGGGGGTGGTGGAAGCCGGCGTTAACCTGGCGAGCGAGCGGGCCACCGTGGCCTTCGATCCCGCTCAGGTGGACCTGGCGGCGCTTGTGGGCGGGATCCGCGAACTGGGCTATGACGTGCCGGAAGCTACGACCCGACTGGCGATTGAGGGCATTGTCTGCGCGTCCTGTGTGCAGCGCCTTGAGCGCGCTCTTGGCGCTGTTCCCGGCGTCCTTGGGGCGACTGTTAACCTCTCGACAGGCGAAGCCCTGGTCCGCCACCCCGACGGGACGGTCGATGCCGTGGCACTTGTGCGAGCCGTAGAGGAGGCCGGCTACCACGCCCGGGTCCTGGACGAAGCGGGCGACGACGGCGGGGCCGCGACCCGTGCCCGGGAAGTCCGGCATTGGCGCGACCGGATGCTGGTTGCGGCTGCGCTGTCCCTGCCGCTTCTGGGTGGGATGGTGGCGCACCTCTGGGTCCCCGGCAGCGGTCTGACGGCGGTGCTGGGCAACGGCTGGCTGCAACTCGCCCTGGCGACACCGGTGCAGTTCGTCGCGGGCTGGATCTTTTATCGGGATTCCTACTTCAACTTGCGCACGAGAAACGCCAACATGTCCGTGCTGGTGGCGCTGGGCACCTCGGCCGCCTATTTGTATAGCCTGGCGGCCGTGCTTCTGGGTCGGCGGGCCGGGATCACCGGCACCTACTTCGAGACCAGCGCGCTGCTGATTACCCTGGTGCTGCTCGGCAAGTATCTGGAGGCTATCGCCAAGGGCCGCACCTCCGCGGCCATCGGTAAGCTTCTGGGCCTCCAGGCCAAGACGGCACGGGTCCTGCATGACGGCAGGCCGGAGGACATCCCTCTTTCGGCGGTGCGGGTGGGGGACCTGATCGTTGTCCGACCCGGGGAGAAGGTTCCGGTCGACGGCGAGGTGGTCGAGGGGAGTTCGGCCGTTGACGAGTCGATGCTGACGGGCGAGAGCCTGCCGGTGGACAAGGCCGTCGGGGACGCCGTCGTCGGCGGCAGCCTCAACACCTTGGGCTCGTTCACCTTCCGGGCCACGCGCGTCGGCCGGGACACGGTGCTGGCGCAGATCGTCCGCGCAGTGGAACAGGCGCAGGGCAGCAAGGCACCGATCCAACGGATCGCCGACGCGATTTCCAACTACTTCGTCCCGACGGTCATCGGCATCGCGCTGGTGACATTCCTCGGTTGGTACCTGGGGACGGGGAACTTCACGGCAGCGCTGCTCTCGGCCACCGCCGTTCTGGTCGTCTCCTGCCCTTGCGCCCTCGGCCTGGCCACGCCGACCGCCATTATGGTGGGCACTGGCCGCGGGGCGGAACACGGCATCCTCTTTCGCGGGGGTGAGCACCTGGAGGCCGCGGGCCGGATAAGCGCCGTGGCCTTCGATAAGACAGGGACGATCACGCGCGGGCAGCCCACGGTCACCGACATCGTCCCTCTGGGCGGGGCCACGCGGGCTGACGTGCTGGAGACCGGGGCCGCCGTGGAGGGGCGTTCCGAGCACCCCATCGGCAGGGCCATTGTGGAGGCGGCCGAGCGTGAGGGGCTGACTCCGGCGGAGGTCGAGCAGGTGGAGGCCCTGACCGGTCACGGTATCCGCGCCACGGTGGGCGGACGGACCGTTTTGGTCGGCAACGCCAGGCTGATGGCGCGGGAAGGGATGGACACCACCCTGGCCGAGGAGACCGTAGAACGGTTGGAGGCCGAAGGCAAGACTGCGGTGCTCGTGGCCCAGGGCGGCCAGGTTCTTGGCGTGGTTGCCGTTGCCGATACCGTGCGGCCGGAGGCCTGCCAGGCAATCCGCGCGCTCCGCGAGATGGGTGTCGATGTCTGGATGATTACCGGGGACAACCGCCGCACGGCGGCGGCCATCGCGGGCGAAGTGGGCATCGCCCCCGATCACGTCCTGGCCGAGGTGCTACCCGAGGACAAGGCGGCGAAGGTTCGGGAACTGAAGCAGGGCGGGGCCCGCGTGGCGATGGTCGGAGACGGCATCAACGACGCCCCGGCGCTGGCCACCGCCGATGTCAGCTTGGCCATGGGCACCGGCACCGACGTGGCGATGGAGACGGCGGACATTACGCTGATGCGCGGCGACCTCCGGGGTGTCGTCGCCGCGATCGATCTGAGCCGCGCCACGCTGGGCAAGATCCGGCAAAACCTGTTCTGGGCCCTGGTGTACAATTCCCTGGGCATTCCCGTCGCGGCGCTCGGTCACCTCAATCCCATCATCGCCGGTGCGGCGATGGCGCTCAGCTCGGTCTCGGTGACGACCAACTCGACCCTCTTGAAGCGCTTCCACCCCCTCCGCCGGTTCGCTGACGCACCGGCAGCAGGGTCGGTCCGATGACGGCAGCGGAAACGGGGTCGCGGGCTCCTCCGCAATGCGGAGGTGTTCCAGCGAACCGAAGATGGCGAAATGGAGGAGTGAGACGCCATGACGACAAGGACGTTCGCGGTACAGGGCATGACCTGCGCGCACTGCCAGACGGCGGTGACTAAGGCGCTCAAGGGTGTGCCGGGGGTCGCCTCGGCTGAGGTCGACCTGCAGCGACAGCAAGCCAAGGTGGGTTACGAAGAGGACAAAGTCACCCCCGACGAGCTGGCCAAGGCGGTTGAGAAGGCCGGGTATACCCTGGTGTCCGCATAAAGCCAACGCAAGACCGGCCGACGGTAGGCGTGTGGGCGACGACGCCCTGCACGCCTACCGTCGTATATGACCGCGTCATGCCAGTCTCCGGAACCCATTCTGACGGGCGTTCAGACCGTCGCCATCTCCGCCATGCTGTGGCACTCTTTTGCACAATGCCGGCAGGCGCGAGCACAGGCCTGGCAGTGCTCGTCCCGGAAGCGCTCACACTCGCGGGCGCACAAATCACAGGCTTCCGCGCAGAAGCCGCAGACCTGATTGACCAGCGCGCTGCCTCGGGACATGAAGGCTGCCGCCATCACGCATGCGTCGGCGCAGTCGCGCAGACCCTGAATGCAGGCTGTTCTCGCCTGGACATCCTGCTCTTTGAGGCAAGCCGTGGTACAGTGCTCGCACTCGGCGGCGCAATCGTAGCAGGCCTGCACGCAGGATCGGTACTCCTGATGCAAAGGGTACACCCCCTCCTAATTCCACGAGACGTAGAATATCCCCCGTGCAGGCTGCGTATACGTTTGTCTTCCGCGGCGGGCCCGTCCACACCACATGCCGCGGCCACATGCGCCACCAGGGAGAGCCCTGCCGATCAGCCCCCGAGCGGGATCCGCACCACCGCGCGGGTGCCGTGGTCGCAGGCGATGTGCAGCGTGCCGCCGTGCGCCCGTACCCAGGTGTCGGCGATGGCTAGGCCAAGGCCGGAGCCAGCCTCACGGCCGCGCGCCGGATCGCCGCGCACGAACGGCTCAGTGACGTGGGGCAGGATCTCCGGCGGGATACCGGGGCCGTCGTCGGCGACGATCCACTCCGCAATGTCGGCATCCAGGCGAAGTCGCACGAGGACGTGACCCCCCGCCGGCACGTGGCGGATGGCGTTGGAGAGCAGGTTGGTCAGCACGGCGTCCAGCCGGTCGCGGTCCACGGTCGCCTGGCCCTCGGGCGGTGCCTCACAGGCAAGATGCACACCTTTGGCGGCCGCCAGCGGCTGAAAGCGCTCGGCCAGGACGCGGGTCTGCGCGGCAAGGTCAGTGGGCTGGAGGACCAGGGGCAGCGCGCCGGCGCGGGCACTGGCCAGGGTCAGCAGGTCCTCGACCATGCGGATCAAGCGCCCGACTTCGCCGTGGAGCGAGGCAATGCGTTCCGGTTCGGGCGGGACGACACCCGCCAGCATACCTTCCAAATTGGCCTGCAACGCAGTCAGTGGTGTCCGCAGGTCGTGGGCGACCGCCGCCAGGAACGTCTCGCGCTGCCGGTCCGCCTCACCGAGGGTCTCCGCCATCCGGTTCAGCGCATAGGCCAGTTCCCCAAGTTCATCGCTAGCCTGGACGGCGACGCGGCCGCCCAGGTCTCCACGGGCGATACGGCGCGAAAGGGCCACGAATGGTTCGAGCCGAACACTCAAGGTCTGCGCCAGAGCCCGGGAGAGCCACCAGGAAAGTCCAAGGGCACCGGTGCCGGCCAACGCACTCCCCAGAACGATGGCGGTGATGAGCGCACGTTCGAAGACGGGCGCGGCCTGGCGCAGCACCTGCGGCGGCAGGAGATGGAGAAAACCCCGGTCGAGGCCGAGTCCGGCGATCAGGACCGTTCCGACCAGCGTCAGCCCGGAGGCCGCCGCGGCCACGAGTAACAGTGCCTGGCGGAACCGCCGCTGCACGCTCACGGCCGTTCCGCGGCCGGAGGGAGGAAACGGTAACCCACGCCGCGCACCGTTTCAATGAATCTGGGCGCGTCTGGATCATCGCCAAGCTTCTTTCGAATGTGACCGACGTGCACGTCGATGACGCGTTCGTAACCCTCGTACGCGTCGCCCCATACCGCAGCGACGAGCTGCCCGCGCGTGAACACCCGGCCGGGATGCCGCGCCATGGCTTGCAGCAGGCTGAACTCCAGGGCCGTAAGCTCTACCGGCGTGGCGTCGATCTCGACCCGCCGGGCGGCGGTGTCGATCGTCAGGGGGCCCATGCGCAACACTTCCGCGGTGGTCAGGGCGCCATCCCGAGCGCCGCGGAGCCGGCGCAAGAGCGCCTGGCAGCGGGCCAGTAGCTCCCCGGGACTGAACGGTTTGACGAGGTAGTCGTCTGCGCCACGGGTGAGGCCGAGGATCCGCTCCGTTTCGGCACCGCGGCCGGTGAGCATCAGTATGTATACGTCCGAGCGCCGCCGGATGGACGCGAGCACGTCCCAACCGCTCCGGTCCGGGAGCATGATGTCCAAGACGACCACGTCCGGCTGGGGCCCATCCAGGGCAGCAAGTCCGGCCGCCGCCGTCGCGGTTCCTTCCACCGTCCAGCCCGCGCTCTCACCGTAGGCCTGGATGACCCCGCGCACCTCGGCGTCATCGTCGATGACCAGTAGCCGTGGCATGCCCCCCCCCCCCCCCCCCCCCC
>DAHWHT010000104.1 GCA_027335515.1 Clostridia bacterium | reverse complement strand
GGCCCCCTGGCCGACCGCCTGCACCGCGCCATCCGTTCGCGGCCGGTGGCGGCCCTTGCCGTCGTGCTCCTGGTGCTCGTACCCTTCGTGCTCCTGGTCGCCTGGCTGGTGGGCACCGTGGTGGTGGAGGCCCAAACCCTGCTGACCCGTCTGCCCCAGCAGCTGCACCACCTCAACGGACTCCTCCAGGGCTGGCAGGCCGTCCTGGCCCGCTTCGGCGTCAACGTCGACGTCGCCGGCCAGCTGTCGCGCGCCAGCGGTGGCGTCCTGCGTCGATCCATCAACGTGCTGACCGGCGTGGCCACCGTGACGACCGATACCGTGCTGGTGCTGATCGTCGCCTTTTTCCTCATCTGGGACGGCGCGGCGATGCTGCGCTCCTTCTACCGCCTGGTGCCGGCGCCATGGCAGCCCGCCACGCGCGACGTCGGCCGCATCCTTTCCCAGGTCGTGGCCGGCTACGTCCGCGGCCAGGTGCTGGTCGGGGCGCTGTTTGGCACGATCGTGGGCATCGGCATGGCCCTGCTCGGACTGCCCGATGCCGCGCTGCTCGGTTTTCTGGCCGGCATCTTCGAGCTCGTGCCGGCGATCGGCCCCCTGCTTGGCGCCATCGGACCGATCGGGCTGGCGCTGGAGCAGCCCTTCCCCCACGTCATCTGGGTGCTGCTGGTGCTGATCGGCGCGCAACAGCTCGAAAGCAACCTCCTGGTGCCGCGCATCTCCGGCGGGGCCGTCGGGCTCCACCCGGTCACCGTCATCCTCGCCGTGTTCGGCGGCTGGAACCTGGCCGGCTTCACCGGCGCCCTGCTCGCCGTGCCGGCGGTCGGCGTCGTCCGCGAGTTCCTGCGCCAATGGTGGCAGCCCGCCATCCCGGCGCCCGGGCACCGAGCCTGGCCGTCCCCGCCCCCCGTTCCGGCCCACCCGGTCCGCGCCGCCGAGCGGGAGCGTTCCGCAGGCATGGCCGTCGTGCGCGCCGAACCGCCGGCGCCGCCTCAGCCCAAGCCCACCCCTGGACCCCAGCGGGCGCGCCGTCGGCAGCAGCCGTAACCTTCAGGTGCGGGTGCCCGGCCACGGGCGGAACGCTGCCGCGCGTGCCCGTTTGGGCAACGCATCCCATTCCCACGGCTAACAGCCGAAGGTCTGCGCCGCGCTGGCGCTCACAGCCGGCTGCCCGCCGGGGCCACATCGGGACCGCCCTGGTTCAGCCCGAGCGGTTGCTGCGTGGTGACCACAATGTCCACGCTGCGATTGAGGGCGAGGTTCTGTTTGCTGTCGTTCGGATACAGCGGGTGCCACTGCCCGTAGGCCTCGGCGTCGACGATGTGGGGGGACAGACCACAGAACTCGGTGAGGTAGCGGGTCACGTGGACGGCGCGCGCCGCCGACAGCTCCCAGGCCGTGGGGTAGCGAGAGCTTCGCAGCGGCAGGTCGTTGGTGAAGCCCTGGATGTGGATGGCGCCCGGGGACTGCTTCAAGACCGGCGCCAGGGCGCTGAGCACCTGCTTGAAGCGGGGCTTGAGCCGGGCGCTGGCCGAGGCGAAATAGACCGAACTGCCCTCAAAGCGGATATCCAAGGCCTGCGCCGAGCGGTGGAGGGTCACCTGGCGCACCTTGCCGGCCTGCAGGACCGCCTGGATGCGCGACTGCATCTGGGCCAACTGCCGGGAGGCCGGATCCGGGCCGATCTTCGGCGTCGCGGCCGGGTGGGGCGACATCTGAACCAGGGCGTTCGCCGTGGACCGGGGCAGGCCGCGCTGCAGCGGCGCTCCCGCAAGGGCCGCCTGCAGCGACATGGCGATCTCGCGATACTTCCGCTGGTCCGTGGTGCTGAACGCATAGAGCACGATGAAAAAGATCATCAGCAGCGTGATCATGTCGGCGTAGGTGAGCAACCAGCGCCCCGAGCCGGCGTTTTCGTTGTGTCCGCCCTCGTCCCCGCCCTCGTGCACCCGCCCGGCTCCCCCCGCGGACCCGCGTCCACATGGGGTATCGGCGTCGGACGTCGGTTCACGAACCCCCCCGCGCCGGCCCACCCTGCAGGCGCCGCCGCAGTTCCGCCAGCCGGGCGGCGATGGCGCGCTCGGCACCCAGGCCCCCGGGAACGTAGTAGCGGCGGCCGCGCAACCCCTCGGGCAGGTGGTGCTGCGCCGCCACGCCGCCGGGGTGGTCGTGGGCGTAGCGATACCCCGCCCCATAGCCGCTGTCGCGCATCAACCCGGTGACCGCGTTGCGCAGGTGCAGCGGCACCTCGGCCTCCGGGTGGTCGCGCACGTCCTGCGCGGCGGCGCGGTAGCCGCGCAGCACCGAATTGCTCTTTGGCGCCAGCGCCAGGTGCAACGTGGCCTGGGCCAGTGGCAAATACCCTTCGGGCATGCCGACAAAATGCGCAGACTGCCAGGCCGCGACCGCCAGGGGCAGGGCCGACGGATCCGCCAGACCCACATCCTCCGATGCCAGAAGGACCAACCGCCGGGCGACAAACAGCGGATCCTCCCCCGCCTCCAGCAGGCGGGCCAGCCAATACAGGGCCGCATCCGGATCCGAACCGCGCACGGACTTGATCAGGGCGGAGATGACGTCGTAGTGCGCGTCACCGGCGCGGTCGTGGCGCACAGCGCGGCGCTGCGCGGTTCGAACCACCACCGCCGCCGTCAGCTGGCGGGTCCCGTCCGCCTGCGGCGGGGTGGCGGTGGCGGCCAGTTCCAAGACGGAGAGGGCGACCCGCGCGTCGCCGCCGGCCAGGGCACACAGCTGCCGCTCCCCCTCAGGGTCCAATACGACCCGCAGCGCGGCGACGCCCCGCCGCTCGTCGGCCACGGCGCGGCGCAGCAGCACGGCAAGATCCGCTTCGGTCAACGCCGCCAGGCGCACCACCCGGCAGCGCGACAGCAAGGCGGACACGACCTCAAAACTGGGGTTTTCGGTGGTGGCGCCGATCAGCGTCAGGACGCCGCTCTCCACGTGCGGCAGCGCGGCGTCCTGCTGCGCCCGGCTCCAGCGGTGCAGTTCGTCGACGAAAAGCACGGTGCGCCCGGGGGTGGTGCGCGCCGCCGCCAGGACGGCCCGCAGGTCGGCCACCCCGGCCTCCACCGCGGACAGGCCGTGGAACTGCGCCCCGCCGGCCTCGGCCAACAATCGCGCCAGGGTGGTCTTGCCGCAGCCGGGGGGGCCCCAGAGGATCAGGGAGGGCAGACGGCCGACCTCCAGTGCACGCCGCAGCGGCGTTCCAGGGCCAATGTGCTCCTGCATGCCGACCAATTCGTCGAGGGTGCGGGGCCGCATCCGGGCGGCAAGCGGCACGGTTCCAGCCGCGTCGGCCCAAAGCGGGCGCGCGCCCTCCCGTCCGTCGCCCACGCGGCATCCACCCCTTGCGGCGGGCCCTGGGCCCGGTCGAACGATCCCCACCGTGCCGTAGACGCCGGGTGTGAAAACCTGCCCATGGCAGGTGGGCGCCTCCCGCGAACGTTGTGGGCGGTCCCACGGGTGTGGGGCCAACACGCTGGTCCGCGGAGCTGGGCTCCCGAGTTGTTGGCGTAGGTTCAACAACTCCGGCGCCGTCTCGCACACAGCAGGGATGCCGCCTCAGGTGCCGTCAGCTTAGCATCGGCCCCCCGCCCGCCGCAAGTGCGGCTGCCCGCCGCGCCTGCCACATCCTGGCGTCTGCGGCGGGTCAGCCCAGAACCCGCCGCAACCCCCGCGGCAGAATCCCGCCTTCGGCCACATACTCGGCTTCGGTGGCACTGTCGATGCGGGCCCGCAGCGTCAGGGTGCTCGATCCCCCGTCGGGCCGGCGGACGACCAGTTGCACATCCAGCCCCGGCCGCGGGGCGCCCTCCCACGCCACGTCGAACCGCTCGTTGCCGGTCCAGCCCAGCCCCTTCCAGGTGGTGCCCGCGGGCAACTCCAGCGGCAGCACGCCCATCCCTACCAGATTGGATCGGTGGATGCGCTCGAAGCCCTCGGCGATGACCGCCCGCACCCCGAGCAGCGCCACCCCCTTGGCCGCCCAGTCGCGCGAGCTGCCCGTGCCGTAATCGCGCCCCGCCACCACCACCAACGGCGTGCCGCGCTGCGCATAGCGCTGGGCGGCCTCGTAGATCGTCATCTCCGTCCCCTCGGGCTGCAGCAGGGTGTGGGGGCCCTCGCGGTCCGGCACCATGGCGTTGCGCAGGCGGATGTTGCCCAGGGTGCCGCGCAGCATGACCTCGTGGTTGCCGCGCCGCGCGCCGTAGCTGTTGAAGGCCGCCGGCGCCACCCCGTGGTCCCGCAGGTAGCGGGCGGCGTCGCTGTCGGCGGCAATGGCGCCCGCGGGTGAAATATGGTCGGTGGTGATCGAATCGCCCAGCAGGGCCAGGGCCCGTGCGCCGGCAAACGGCCGGCCGGCCCCCGGCACCGCGGTGTAGAAGGGGGGGCGCCGCACGTAGGTTGAAGCCGGGTCCCATTCGAACATCCGGCCCTGCGGCACCGGCAGTTCCCGCCAGTGGGCATCCCCGCCGAAGACCTCGGCGTAGCGGCTGCGGAAGATCTCCGGCTGCACCACGCGCGCGACGGTAGCGGCGACCTCCGCCGCGCTCGGCCACAACTCGCGCAGCCGCACGGGCCGGCCCGCGGCATCCACCCCGAGCGCATCGACCTCCAGATCCAAATCCACCGTGCCGGCCAGGGCGTAGGCCACCACCAGCGGCGGCGACGCCAGGTAGTTGGCCCGCACCAGCGGGTTGACGCGGCCTTCGAAGTTGCGGTTGCCGCTGAGCACCGCGGCGACGGTGACGCCGGCTTCGCGCACCGCCCGGGTCGCCGTTTCGGTCAGCGCGCCGCTGTTGCCGATGCAGGTGGTGCAGCCGTAGCCCACGACCGCAAAACCGAGGGCCTCAAGCGGTTCGAGCAACCCCGCCGCCCGCAGGTAGTCGGTGACGACGCGCGAGCCCGGGGCCAGGGACGTCTTCACAAAGGGGGCGACCCGCAGGCCGCGCGCCACCGCGTTGCGGGCCAGCAGGCCGGCGGCCACCATCACCGACGGGTTGCTGGTGTTGGTGCAACTGGTGATCGCGGCGATGGCGACGGCGCCGTCGCGCAGCTGTGTCCGCTCGGCCACCGCGACACCGCCCTGGTCGGGATCGCCCGTCGGCCGCGGCGCGGACACCGTGCGCAGGCTCTTGGCGACCGCGTCCAGGGGCAGGCGGTCCTGCGGCCGCCGCGGTCCGGCCACGCACGGACGCACCGAACCGAGATCGAGCGTCAGGCAGGCGCTGAACTCCGGATCCGGCGCCCCCGGAAAGCGGAACAACCCCTGTTCCTTGCAGTAGCGCTCCACCAGGTCGACGTCCCGCGCGGCGCGCCCGGTCAGGCGTAGGTAGGCCAGCGTCCCGGCATCCACCGGGAAAAACCCCACCGTGGCCCCATACTCGGGTGCCATATTGGCGATGGTGGCGCGGTCCGCCAGCGGCAGGCGGTCCAACCCGGGGCCGGTGAACTCGACGAACTTGCCGACCACCCCGTGGCCCCGCAGCAACTCCGTCACCGCCAACACCAGATCGGTCGCCGTGCTGCCGGCGGGCAGTTCGCCGTCAAGCCGGACCCCGACGACCTCGGGCAGCGCCAGCGGATAGGGTTCGCCCAGCATCACCGCCTCGGCCTCGATGCCGCCGACGCCCCAGCCGAGCACGCCCAGCCCATTGATCATCGTGGTGTGCGAATCGGTACCGACCACCGTGTCCGGCATGGCCACCGGGCCGTCGGCACCCGGGCGCACCGCGACGACATCGGCCAGGTATTCCAGGTTCACCTGGTGCACGATCCCGGTACCGGGCGGCACGACGCGCAGGCCGTCAAAGGCGCCCTGGGCCCAGCGCAGCAGCAGGTAGCGCTCGCGGTTCCGCCCGTATTCCAATTCCACGTTCTTCGCCAGGGCGTCGGGCGTGCCAAAGGCGTCGACGTGCACGCTGTGGTCGATCACCAGGTCCACCGGAACGACCGGATTGATGCGCCCCGGATCGCCCCCGCGCTCCGCGACGGCCGCCCGCAAGCCCGCCAGATCGACCACCAGCGGCACCCCGGTCAAATCCTGCAGCAGCACGCGCGCCGGCAGGAACTCCAGCGGGTGCGCCGCCGCACCCGGCCGCCAAGCGGCCAGCGCCCGGGCGGCATCCGGATCGGCCCCGCCGGCAGCGGCCCGCACGGCGTTTTCCAAAAGGACGCGCAGGCTGTATGGCAGGCGGTCCAGCCTGCCGCCGGCCACCCGGTCCAACCGATAGATGCGCACGGCACCCGCCGCGCTTTCGAGCGTGGCACCCGCCCCGAAAACATCCTCCGCCACGACGGCTCCACCCCTTTTCGCCCGCCCGGCCCTCAGGCGCGCACCGCCTCCACGCGCACGTGCAACTCGCGCAACTGCCTCTGCGTGACGGCGGCCGGCGCCCCGGTCAACGGATCCCCCGCCTGGGCCGTCTTGGGAAACGCGATCACGTCGCGAATCGAATCGGCGCCCGCCAGCATCATCACCAACCGGTCCAACCCCAGGGCGATGCCGCCGTGGGGCGGCGCGCCGTAGGACAGCGCCTCCAGGAGAAAGCCGAACTTGTCGGCGGCCTCCTGCGGCGAGAGCCGCAGGGCCTCAAACAGCCGGCTCTGCACCTCGCGGTCGTGAATACGGATGCTGCCCCCACCCACCTCCGTGCCGTCCACCACCAGATCGTAGGCCAGGGCCCGCACCCGCTGCGGCTCGGTGGCAAGCAGCGCCGCATCGTCGGGATGCGGCGCCGTGAAGGGATGGTGCACCGCGACAAAACGCCCCGCTTCGGCGTCCCACTCCAGAAGCGGGAAATCCGTCACCCAAAGGGCCCGCCAGGCGCCGCGGCGCAGGTCGAACCGCTCCGCCGCCCACAGCCGCAGCGCGCCCAACACCGCGGCCGCGACCGGCGCCGGCCCGGCGACGGCAAAGAGCGCGTCGCCCGGGGCACCACCCGTGCGCGCCACCATGGCCGCGCGCTCGGCGGGCTCCAGAAACTTGGCGATCGGCGACCGCATGGCGATGGCGCCCGCCGGCTCGCCTTCGGCGCCGAGCAGGAACCAGGCGAGGCCGGCGGCACCGCGACCGCGGGCCTCGACGGTCAGGGCGTCCAGTTCACGCCGCGTCAGGGCCGCACCACCCGGCACCCGCAGGGCGCGCACCACGCCGCCGTCCGCCAGCGGCTGGGCGAAGCCCTGAAACCGCGTACCGGCCAGGTCGGCGCCCAGATCCACGATCTGAAGCGGCACGCGCAGGTCGGGGCGGTCGCTGCCAAAGCGCTCCATCGCCTGCGCGTACGTCATCCGGGGCAGCTTCTCCGGCAGCGCCACCCCCGCGGCCACCTGGCAGGCTTCGCGGAGCATGCCCTCCGCGAGCGCCATGACATCCTCCGCCTCGACGAACGAAAGCTCGATGTCCACCTGCGTGAACTCGGGCTGGCGGTCGGCGCGCAGGTCCTCGTCGCGCCAGCAACGGGCTATTTGGTAGTAGCGCTCCAGGCCGGCAATCATCAACAACTGCTTGTACAACTGGGGCGACTGCGGCAGGGCGAAGAAATGCCCCGGCGCCGTGCGCGCCGGCACCAGGTAGTCGCGCGCCCCCTCGGGGGTGCTGCGGGTCAGGGTGGGGGTTTCAACCTCGATGAACCCGGCCGCGTCCAGGTGGGCGCGAACCGCGGCCGCAAAGCGATGGCGCAGACGCAGGTTCGCCTGCAGTTGCGCGCGGCGCAGATCGAGGTAGCGGTAGCGCAGCCGGGTCGTCTCTTCCACCGCGCCCGCCCCGTCCAGCTGAAAGGGCAGCGGCCGCGCCCGTCCGTAAACGGCCACCTCGGCCGGCACGATCTCGACCGCACCGGTGGCCAGCTTGGGGTTGATGTTGGCGGGGCTGCGGTCGCGCACCGCGCCGCGCACGGCCACCGTCCACTCACCGCGCCACTGGCGCACCTGCTCCCAGACCTGCGGCACCGCGCCGGGATCGACGACGACCTGGACCACGCCACTGCGGTCGCGCACGTCGACGAACAGCAGGCCACCGTGGTCCCGCGTCGCATCCACCCACCCGGCGACCGTTACCTCGGTCCCCGCCGCGCGCACCTCGCCGCACCATGCCGTCCGCCTCAATGCCATCCCCGCGGGTGCCCCCTCCCATCGTCGCCGCGACCCGCAATCCATCGGCTTCAGCCTTCCGCCGCCGCCCGCACGCGCGCCAAGACCTCCGCGACCGGAACCTCGCCCTGGCTGCGCGCCCGCATATCGCGCAGGGTCGCGACCCCGTCGGCGAGGATCGCGACGAAACGGGCCCCCAGCCGGTCGGCGTGGCGGAACTGCGCCTTGAGGCTGCGTCCCAGCGGATCGAACTCGGCACGCACCCCGACCGCGCGCGCCTGCTGGCAGAGTGCAAACACGGCTTCCGGCTGCTCGCCGGAAACAAACAGTTCCGGCCCGGCCGCCTCGGCATCCGGCCCGCCTTCGGCCTGCAGCGCCAGCAGCAGCCGCTCCAGGCCCACCCCGAACCCGGCGGCCGGCAGACTGGGCCCACCCAGGTCCGCCACCAGATCGTCGTAGCGTCCGCCGCCACCCAGTCCGGATTGCGACCCCAGCCCGGTGTGGACGAACTCGAACACCGTGCGGGAATAGTAGTCGAAACCGCGCACCAAAAGGGGATCGTCGACAAAGGCCAGCCCGGCCACCGCCAGCAGGCGGCGCAGCGCGGCGTGGTGCTCGGCGCAGGCGGCGCACAGGTGGGCGGACGCCTGCGGCGCCGCCGCCGCCGCGGTGCGGTCCACCTTGCAGTCGAGCAGCCGCAGCGGGTTGTCCGCAAAGCGCCGCTGGCAGTCGCCGCACAGCGTCGGCAGGCGCTCGCGGTAGTAGTCCTGCAGGGCGGCGCGGTAGCCCGGTCGGCAGGCACGGCAGCCGATGCTGTTGACGTGGGCCACCGCGCCCCGCACCCCGGCGGCCGCGAGGAACGCGCCGCACAGGGCCACCAGTTCGGCGTCCGCGGCGGCACCGTCGGCGCCGAAGGTCTCGCAACCGAACTGGTGGTGCTGGCGCAGCCGCCCCGCCTCCGGCCGCTCGTAGCGGAAGGCGGACAGCCCCACGTAATACACCTTGACCGGCAGCCCGCGCGCAAACAGCCCGCCCTGCAGACAGGCGCGCACGACCGGCGCAGTGCCCTCGGGCCGCAGCGTCAACCGCCGGCCGCCGCGGTCCACAAAGTCGTAGGTTTCCTTCTGCACCACGTCGGTCGATGCGCCGATGCGGTGCACCAGATCGCTGTGCTCAAAGACCGGAGTGCGCACCTCGCCAAAACCGTAGCGCGCGGCCAGTTCGCGCGCCGCCGCCTCCAGGCGGCGCCAACGCACCGCCTGCTCTGGAAGCACATCCTCCGTACCGCGCGGACGCGCCGCCACATATCCCGCCAACCGCGCACCCCCCCACGCCGATCGCCCCCACCCGGGCCGACCGGGCCTGAGCGCCGCCGGACTTGGACAGGGTTTGCGTATCCGCCATTGTACGGCAGGGTCGGCGGGCGAACAACAAAACGGATCCGGCGCGCCGGGGCGTCGGTCGCAGGATTGGCCGGGCCGGCGGGGAACCGCACGCGCATGACCAAAGCGCAGGATCCGAGCGACGCCGACCTGCACGCCTGGATCGACGCGCTGGCGCGCCAACACTTTGGCGTGCCCTTCGACCAGCACGCCTGCTGGGCCAGGCGGCTGCACCACCGCGCCGGGGATTACCACCCGATCTCGCGCACCCTGCGGCTGTCGCTCCCCTACTTCCAGCGCTACGGCCGCCGTGAGGCCGACGCGATCCTGCTGCACGAGCTCTGCCACTGGTGGCTGTATCGCCACGGGCGCCCGCACCGGGAAGACGACCCCGCCTTCCAGGCACTGCTGCGCCTGCACGGCGCCCCGCGGCGCGCCCGCGCCCTGGACCGGCCGACCCGGGTGGTGCGCATCTACGTCTGCCCGCGCTGCGGCCGCCGCTACCCATACACCCGCCGCGTCGATTACGCCTGCGCTGCCTGCTGCCGCCTCCACGCCGGGGGCCGCTACGACCCCCGCTTCCGTCTGATCCCGGCCGAACCCGAGCGGGATCAGACGGGGCGCGTCGCCGCGGCGGCCGCCCCGGCCGGGCGGAACGCCGCCAGCAGGGCAAATCCGGCATAGAGAACCAGCCACCCGCCGGTCATCGTGCCCCAGAAGCCCGCCCCGTGGCCGAGCCGGGCCATCGACCCCGCCGCCGCCACCAGAAAGGTCCCCGCCGCGATCAGCCCGTTGCCGCCGACCACGCTCCAGCCGAGGCGGCGCGCCCGCCAGGCGGAATACACGGCGACGCCGACCACCGCGATCGTGCCCAGGCTGTTGGCCACGACGACGGCGACGATCACCGCGGGCGCGGTGACCACGGTCGTACCCGGCCCCATGCCCAGGTGCGCCAGGGCGGCGGCGTTCAGGGGCGCGGCCAGGCCGGTCAGGGCCATCGCGCCCGAGGCGGCCGTCACGGCCAGCAGCAGACGCGCCCATAGCCGCGACGGCAACAGGTAGGCGCTGCCGACCCCGAGCAGGGGCGCGATCAGCACCGCGCCGCCCATGTAGTAGACGCGAAACAACAGGGCCGGGGCCAGGCCGAACACCATGCCGACGTACGCCAGCGTGCCGATGCAGCCGCAGGCCAGGGAGACCGCCCACGCCAACTGCTGCGGCCGGCCGCGGGTATGCCACTGCTGATACACGATCAGGGTCAGGACCCCAAGGACCACCGCCGTGACCATCGGGAAAGCAACCATCGCGCGCTTCCTCCCGTCTGCCGCACCCCCGCGTCCTGCGGCCGCGCCCTAAAAGAGCCTCCGGCTGTCCAGCAAGACCGTGACGGGCCCATCGTTGACCACGTCCACCCGCATATCCGCCCCGAAGACGCCTTCAGAGACCTCCAGCCCGGCGGCGCGCACGGCCACCGCCAGCGCCGCCAGCCACTGGCGGGCCACATCCGGAGGCGCCGCGCCGCCGAAATCGGGGCGGCGACCCCGCCGCACATCACCGTACAACGTGAATTGGGGGATGAGCAAGACGCCGCCGTGGGTCTCCGCCAGGCCAAGGCGCATCCGCCCCGGCGCGTCCGCGGCGGCAAAGACGCGCAGCCCCACCAACTTGGCGGCGATGTACGCGACGTCCGCCGCATCGTCGCCGAGGCCGGCCGCGGCAAAGACGCACACCCCGCGTCCGATGGCGGCGACCTCGCGCCCGTCCACCGCCACGCGGGCCGAGAGCACCCGCTGTGCGACGGCGCGCATCGCTAGCGTGCCCCGCCCATGGCCCGCAAGCCGCGGGAACGCTTGCGCACGGTGCGTTCCGCGGAGAGCACATCCCGCACCTGCAGGATCCGCCGCCGCATCGCCAGGAACTCCTCCAGGTCGCGCACCTCCATCACCACGTCGATCAGGGCCTGGCCGGCGCGCGTTCCGCCGCGGGCCGAGGCAAACAGGATGTTGTGGCCCCCCTCGGCGACGATCTGGGTGATGTCGGAAAGGAGCCCGGGGCGGTCGTAGCCCGTGATCTCGATCTCCACCGGATAGCCGTTGGTTTGAACGGCATCCCAGGAGACGTCGATGATGCGCCCGGGCTCCTCGCGGTGACCCTGGAGGTTCGGGCAATCCGGGTGGTGGATCGTCACCCCGCGACCCCGCGTGACATACCCGCGGATCGGGTCGCCGGGCACCGGATGGCAACAGCGCGAAAAACGCACCAGCACGTTGCGCTCGCCGCGCACCCGCACGGCCGCCGAGTTGGCGCCGGTCTTGGGCGGACGTACGGGTGCGGGTGCCACGCGCACGGCCGGGGACGCGACCGCCGACTCGGCCGCCTGCTGCCGACGGGCGGCCTCCCGCAGGCGCCCGACGACCTGGGCCGCGCTGGCCCCGCCGAAGCCGATGGCCGCCAGCATCTCTTCCACATCCGGAAAGGAGTAGCGTTCGGCGGCCTCCGCCAGCCACTCCGTCCGCAGCAACCGGTCGGGATCCACTCCGACGCGCCGGCACTCCCGCTGCAGGCTCTCGCGGCCGAGGTCCAGCGCCTCCTGGCGGCGTTCCTTCTTCAACCACTGACGGATGCGGTTCTTGGCCGCCCCCGTGCGGACCACCGACAGCCAATCGGGGCTGGGGTGGTGCGCCGCGGACTGGATGATCTCCACGATGTCGCCGTTTTGCAGCCGCGTATCCAGGGCGGTCATCCGGCCGTTGACGCGGCAGCCGTAGCAGTGGTGGCCGACCTCCGTATGGACCCGGTAGGCAAAATCGATCGGCGTGCTGCCGGCCGGCAATTCGAAAACGGCTCCCTTGGGCGTGAAGACGAAAACCTCGTCGGCAAACATGTCGACCTTGAGCGATTCCATGAACTCGCGCGCATCCCGCAGCTCCCGCTGCCAATCGAGGATTTCGCGCAGCCAGGACAGCCGGCGGTCGAAATCGCGGTCGGTGTGGCCTTCTTTGTAAGCCCAATGGGCGGCGATGCCGTATTCGGCGGTGCGGTGCATCTCCGGCGTGCGAATCTGGATCTCGAACGGCTCCCCTTCCGGGCCCAGCACCGTCGTATGCAGCGACTGATACATGTTGGACTTGGGCATCGCGATGAAGTCCTTGAAGCGCCCGGGAAGCGGCCTCCAGACGGTATGCACAACGCCCAGGACGCCGTAGCAGTCCTTGATGGTCCCCACCAGGACGCGCACCGCCACCAGGTCGTAAATCTGGCTGATGTCTTTGCCCTGTTTATACATCTTCTGATAAATGCTGTAGAAGTGCTTGGCGCGCCCGCTGATTTCCGCCTCGATGCCGACATCCGTCAGTTTGGTGCGCAAATCCGCCATCAGGACCTGGGCGTAGCGCTCGCGATCGGCGCGCTTGGCCGGGATGAGCCGGGCCAGGGCCCGATAGGCCTCGGGCTCCAGATAGCGCAGGGCGAGGTCCTCAAGCTCCCACTTGAAGCGGAAGATACCGAGGCGGTGCGCCAGCGGGGCGAAGATCTCCAGGGTCTCCTCGGCCATCCGCCTCTGACGCGCGGGATCGAGATGGCCGAGGGTGCGCATGTTGTGGAGGCGGTCGGCCAGCTTGATCAACACCACGCGCACGTCGCGCGCCATCGCCAGGAACATCTTGCGAAAGTTCTCCGCCTGCTCCTCGGCACGCGTGCGCGCCGTCAAACGATCCAGCTTCGTCGCGCCGTCCACGAGGTCGGCGACCTCCGGACCAAACGCGCGCCGGAGGTCCTCCAGCGTAACCGGGGTGTCCTCCACCACATCGTGCAGCAGACCGGCGACGATCGTCGCCGTGTCCATCTCCATGTCGGCCAGAATGCCGGCAACGGTAATCGGATGCACGATGTACGCGTCACCGGATACCCGCAGCTGACCCGCGTGCGCCTCGCGGCTGAAGACGTAGGCGCGCCGCACCTGCTCAACGTCCCCGCCCGGCAGCGCGGCGACGCGGGCCAGCAGGTGGTCCGCGGTCCAATCGCGCGGCCGGCGGCCGGGCACCGCCCCCACCGCGTCCGGCCCCGTCGTGCCTCCCTGCGCCGCCATGCGCCCCACCTCCCGCCACGGCCCGTATACCCGCAGTATACAAGCGGGCACGGGGTCGCGGCGCACCGGTGCGCCTCAGCCCCTCCGTTCCGGGTTCTGCCGCCGCCGCAGGAAGGCCGGAATGTCCATCTCGTCCCCGGAAAACGGCTTGACCGGCACATCCTCCATGGCGGACCGCGGGCCGCGCTGGTCGAACCCGGTCGCGATCACGGTGATCCGCACCTCGTCCTGCAGGCTGTCGTCGATCACGGCGCCGAAGATGATCTGCGCGTCCGGGTCTGCCGCCTGGGTGACGATCTCCGCGGCCTCGTTGACCTCGAACAACCCCAGGTTCGGGTCACCCGTGATGTTGAGCAGCACCCCGCGCGCGCCTTCGATGGACGTCTCCAGCAGGGGGCTGTTGATGGCGGCCCGGGCGGCCTCGGCGGCCCGACTGTCCCCCCGGCCCACACCGATACCCATCAGCGCCGAGCCGGTGTCGCACATGACCGTCTTGACGTCCGCGAAGTCGAGGTTGATCAGTCCGGGCACCGCGATCAGGTCGGAAATGCCCTGCACGCCCTGGCGCAGCACATCGTCCGCCATGCGAAACGCCTCGACAAAGGGGGTGCGCTTGTCGACCACCTGGAGCAGACGGTCGTTGGGAATCGTGATCAGGGTGTCGACCTGCTGGCGCAGGTTGCTGATGCCCTTTTCCGCCTGCTGCGAACGCCTGCCGCCCTCGAAGGTGAATGGCTTGGTGACCACCCCGACCGTCAGGGCGCCGCCTTCCTTGCCGATCTGGGCGATGACCGGCGAGGCCCCGGTACCCGTGCCACCCCCCATGCCGGCGGTGACAAAGATCATATCCGCGCCCTGCAGCGCCTGCGCGATCTCCTCGCGCGACTCCTCGGCGGCCTTGTTGCCGATCTCCGGGTTGGCGCCCGCCCCCAGACCGCGCGTCAGGGCGGAGCCGATCTGAATCTTAATCGAAGCCTCCGAGCGGGCGAGCGCCTGCACATCGGTGTTGATGGCGATGAACTCCACACCCTTGAGGCCCGAGCGAATCATGCGGTCGACCGCGTTGTTGCCTCCGCCGCCGACACCGACGACCTTGATCACCGCGTAGCGTTGCTCGTCCACGTCGAAATCCAGCACGGCTCCGTGCCCTCCCCACCTCAGGAACTCAGGACCGAGGGCCGGCCGACCCAGGCCTTACCCGCATCCATACCGCCGCCGCGATCCGGTTTTGGGAACGAACCTCGTGGCGAGCCGTCCCGGCCGGCAACGCTCGCTTTGCGTTTCGCCCCCACCCGTACCGGGGCCTGCCGACCGTCTCATGCCGGCGCCCCACCCGCAAGCCAGCGGCCAAGCCGCCACCGCGCGATGGGCGCCAGGGGGGTCATCCGGCGGGCCGCATGCCGCCTGCGCGCCGCCAACTGCAACAGGCCGATGCACGCCGCATACTCCGGCGCGCCCAGGGGTCCGTCGATGCCGGCCGCCCCGCCGCAGCGCACCGGCCACTCCAGCACCCGCATCGCCGCCGCCGACAGGCCCGCCACCCGACTGCCCCCCCCGGTCAGCACCAGCCCGGCGCCGATGTGGGCCTCCAGGCCGGCGGCCCGCACGCGCTGGCGCACCCCCTCCAGCAACTCCTCGCTACGGGCGTCGATCACCTCGGTCAGGCCGGCGTCCGCCTGGGTCCCCTCCGGCAGCCGGCCCCGTCGCTTCGCCTCCTCGGCGCTCTGGGGGTCCAGCCCCAACACGGAGACGATATCCGCCGTGACGTGCTGGCTGCCCACGGGCAGGGTGGCGGTCACGAGTGGTGCCCCTTCGGCCAAAACGGCGATCTGGGTGGCCGTCGCGCCAACGTCGGCCAGCACCACCCCTTTTTCGCGCTCCTGGTCCGTGAGCACCGCCTCGGCGGAGGCCAGCGCGCAGACCGAAAAGTCGTCGAGTTGCAATCCCGCCCGGTGGACCGCATTCCAAAGGTTGTGCAGCACGGTGGCCTCACAGGCCACGAGGTGGGATTCCACGCCCAGGGACTCTGCGGCCACCCCCACCGGATTGGCCGAGCCCGGGTAGCCGTCGATCAGGTAGCCCTGCGTCAGGGCGTGCACGAGCTGATAGCCGCCCGGCAGCGCCACCCGCCGCACCTCGGCCTGGACGGCGTCCACCTCGGCGCGGCCGATCTCCGTGGGCTGCTCGAAGCGCACCTGCGCCGTGCGGTTGTCGCTCAACACCCGCCCGCCGGCCGAACCGACCATGAGCGGTGGCAGCGTCCGCCCCGCGACACGGCGGGCACGCGCACCGGCGGCGGCGATCGCGGCCGTCGCGGCCTCCAGATCCACCACCGCCCCGCAGCGCACACCGGCCGCCACGGCCCGACCGACCCCCAGGACGCGCAGGCCCTCCGGTTCCAGCAGGGCCACCGCCGCCAGCACCTTGCCGCCGCCGACATCCAGTGCCGCCACGGCCGC
>DAHWHT010000056.1 GCA_027335515.1 Clostridia bacterium | reverse complement strand
GCCATGGTATCGAGGTTGTGGCGGATGCCGTACGCCGTGCCCTCCAGGAGCGCGCGATAGACGTGGCCGCGGGTATGCGCCAGGGTGAGGCCGGCCACCACACCGCGCGCCTCGGGATCCTGGATCGGGGTACGCTCCCCGCTCCAGTAGGGTAGCACGACCAGACCCGCCGCCCCGGGCGGAGTGGCCTCCGCCTCGGCCGTCAGGGCACGGTAGCCGTCCGGACCGAGGTCGCGCGCAAAGCCGTCGCGAAACCAGCGGGTCAGGGCGCCGGTGGTCGCCATACCGGCCGCGAGGTCATACATCCCCGGCAGGCAGTACGCGGTCGACCACATGCCGCGGGTCCGCACCGCCCCGGGGGTGACCAGGATGAAGAACGCCGTCGTCCCATACATCAGCATCAGGTCGCCGGGACGGCGCACCCCAACGCTGAGCGCCTCGGCGGCGGCATCCACGGTACCGGCCGCAACGGGTGTGCCGGGACGAAGGCCCGTCTCGGCCGCCGCCGCCGCCGTCACCACCCCCGCCTCCTGCGTCGGCCACTGCAGGCGCGGCAGCCGATCCAAGGGCGCGACGTGCGCGGCGAAGCGCTCCGACCATTCCCCTTTCGCCAGGTCGAACAGGGGGTTGTAGTGGGAGGCGGTGTGCGGGTCCATCACGCGCTGACCGGTCAGGCGCAATACAAGATAGGAACTGGCCGTCAAGACGCTGCGGGTCCTGGCCCACACCTGCGGCTCATTCCGGGCCAGCCAGCGGATCTTGGGACCGATCGCCTGGCTGCTCAGGGTCATGCCGCACAAGTCCACCAGGGCGTCCTCGCCGATCGCCGTCGTCAACTCGGTGACCTCATCGCTGGCGCGGGTGTCGATGCCGTAGAGGATGCCGGGACGCAGCGGGCGGTCCGCCTCGTCCAGCGGCAGCAGGCAGGGGCCGATGGCGCTCACCCCGACGGCGCGCACGCAACCCGGGTCGCGGCCGGCGAGCAACCGGCGGGTCAGGGCGACAAAGTCCCCCCACCAGACGCGGTCGGCATCGTGCTCCGCCCAGCCGGGACGGGGCACGTCCAGACCGTGCTCCACCTCCTGGGACGCGACGATCCGCCCGTCGGCACGGCACAGCACGCCCTTGCTGGCGTAGGTGCCGATGTCCACCCCCAGGAGCAGCTCGTCCACGCGCGCCACCCCCTCAGGCGAGCAGCTGAAAGTCGACGCCAAGCATGCCGCACACCGCCCGCAGCTCCTCGACCCGGTCCCCGTAGACGGCGTGGATATGGTTGGACGCATACACCTGCAGGAAGCGGTCGGCCGGGCAGTCGAGCCGCGCGAAGGCGTGCGGCCACTCGTACGTCGTCTGCCGCATCAGCGCCTCGTTGCGCTCCGGTGGGAAGCGCACGAAGCTGCCGCGGACGACGGCCATCCAGTAGCGGCCGTCGCGGCGCGCCAACCTGGCGAAGGTGGCATCGCCCGGCGCGGCCAGGTGGTGCACCGACGCCCCTCCGGCCGGGAAATAGAAACCCTCCGGATACAGGTGCACCTGGGCGAGGTTCTCATCGGGGTTGAAGCTGCGCGCGGCGAAATAGGTGGCGTGCTCGCCGGAGTTGACGAGGTCGAAGATCCCCAGGTCGGCGTGGTAGTGGCGGACGTCCGCAAACAGCACCGGTGTTCCCGACAGGTGCTTGAGGATCTCCATGGTGAGGGCGGCGTCCATGTACGCCTCCGTCGCGCACACGATGATCGGCTTTTCGCCCTCCCAGTCGTAGGGGTCGTTCAGGAAGGCCTCCGGAACGTCCATGGTGCAGAAGTGGTTGGTCAGCTCCGGCTGACCCTTGACGCCGCAAAAGTCCAGTCCGTACTCCGCGATCAGCTCCCGCAGGGCGTGGTAGGCGCGCACCTGCCGCTCCAGCCGTTCGGGGGTCAGCTGCTTGCCGTCGTAATGGACGTGGGCCTTTTCCTCCAACCAGCGGCGCCCGGCCTCGGCGCGCTTGGCCGGTACGGCCTCACTGCGCCGCACGATCTCCCACTGGTCGATGTGCTCCACGTCGACGCCGAACTGCTTCATCCACTGGTCGGTGTTGGCCACGGCCGTATACATGCCCATCGGCCGCCCACCAAACAGGCCGTACCGCTCACCACGCAACGACCCCGCCGCGGACGCCGCGCGGACGAAACCGGCCAGCCTGGCGCGCACCGCGGCATCGTCCACCTCGCCGTAGGCGCGGGCATAGCGCATGCCGAGTTGGTCCAGCGCGCCCGCGGCCGCCAGCATGCCAACCAACCCGGGATACTGTGGGTTGACGTTGGAAAACAGCAGCAGCGGCCCGGGCGCGAAGCGACTGGCGATGGCGCTGAAGTGGGGGAAGGCCCACACCGCATAGTGAAAGATGGTACAGACGCAGCCCGCGGCGGCCAGTCGGCCGGCCTCGTCCCGCGCGGCCTCGGCGCTGGTGATGGCGCCGTCCGGAGCGACCGGTTCGTGGCCCTCCGCCTCCAGCAGGCGACACAGACGGTCCTGAAAGGCACGATTCATCGCTTCCAGATCGCGCGAGACGAAGGGACGTCCGTCCGAAAAGCTCAGTACTCCGACGCGGGCCATCACGGCACCCCCCCCGGACACATGGCGGAAACGGATCCACCCCGGCAACGCGTTCGCGCCAGAACACCATCGACCGCTTCGCGCTGGGGGTTCGCCAGGGAAGCGACCGCTCCTGGCAGACGGCAGGCACCGGTGTGCCGCCGACAGGAACCTGCCCCCGCGGGCGGTAGTTCTGCGGTGGGGCGGTGTTTCCGTCCCGAGGGGGCGTGGCGACGTGCGCAGACCGAATGTGCTCGTGATCCTGGCGGACGACATGGGGTATGGCGATTTCGGCGTATTCGGCGACGGGACACCCCAGACCCCATACCTGGACCGACTGGCCCACGAAGGCCTGTCCCTGACCCACCACTACTCCGCATCCCCGGTCTGCGCCCCGGCACGGGCCTGCCTGTTGACCGGGCGCTACCCACACCGCACCGGGGCCATCGACACCTTGGAAGGGCGCGGCCTCGACCGCCTGGCGCTGCGCGAGCACACCATGGCGGAGGCCTTCGCCGCCGCGGGGTACGCGACGGGACTCATCGGCAAGTGGCACCTGGGGGCGATCGACCCGCGCTACCACCCCAACCGCCGCGGCTTTGACACCTTTCTGGGCTTTCGCGGCGGCTGGAGCGACTACTGGCAATGGAACCTCGATCACAACGGCCAGCGCCTTCCGGCGGACGGCCGCTACCTGACCGACGTCTTCGCGGACGCGGCGGTGGCGTTCATCGGCGAGCACGCCTCGGAGCCCTTCTTCCTGCACTTGGCCTTCAATGCGCCCCACTTCCCGTTCCAGGTTCCGGAAGAGGACCTGCGCCGCTTCAGCGACCGCGGCCTGACGCGGGGGGTCGCCACGCTGTATGCGATGGTGCACCGCATGGACGCCGGTATCGGGCGCGTGCTGGAGGCGTTGGACCGCCTCGGCCTGCGCGACGACACCCTGGTGCTCTTCACCAGCGACAACGGACCGCAGCTCGGCGGCCAGGGCGAGATGAACCTGGAGCGCTTCAACGCCTGGCTGCGGGGTTCCAAGGGCAACACCTTCGAGGGCGGCATCCGCGTGCCCGCCATCGTGCGCTGGCCGGGCGGCCTGCCCGCAGGCGGCGAGCGCTCGCACCAGAGCGTCCACTTCTCCGACTGGCTGCCCACCCTGCTGGCGGCCGCAGGACTGGAACCGGGGCGCGACCGGCCGCTGGACGGAGAGAACGTCCTGGACGTACTGCGGGGTGCGCAGCGCGTCGGCGCCCCGCCCCGCTTTTGGCAGTGGAACCGCTACGCCCCGGAGGTCACCTGCAACGCCGCCGTACGCGCGGGAGACTGGAAACTGGTGCGGCCGGTCATCCGCGAGGCCATGCGGGTCGAACCGGAGGATGGCGAGATGGACCGGCGGCTGAAGTATGAGCCGGGGGCGTTCCGCGACATCCGCCGCACCCCGCTGCCCCCCCGCGAGCTGCCCCCGCCGCCCGCGCCGCTGCTGTTCAACCTGGGCGACGACCCCTACGAGAAGCAGGACCTGGCCGCCGTGGAACCGGCCCGGGCGGCCGCGTTGCTGCGCCAGCTCGAGACGTGGTTCGAAACGGTGGAGGCCGAGCGGCTGACCATCCGCGACTGAGCCGCGGCGCGAGGTCGGGGCGGATCACACGCCCCAACCCGCGGCGACGGCATCCGCCCCAACCCCCCGACTGGCCGGATCCCAACGCAGACCGCTGCGCCCGGGGCCCTGGTAGCGCTCAAAATACGCCCGCATCCGCGCGTCCAGGGCCGCGATCCGCGCCTGGACGTGCGGGTCGGGGCTGTCGATGCGGTTGTCGCGCTCCAGCGGATCGACGTCCAGGTCATACCACTCGTCGCCGCCGTGGCCATGCCGGCGCACCAGCTTCGCATCGCGGGTGCGAATGCAGCGCACGGGGCCGAACTCGCCGAAGTAGGTGTCGCGCCAATCGGCAAGCGGTTCGCCGCGCAGGGCGGGCAGGTAACTCGCGCCGGGAAGTGCCGCATCCCCCCGCCAGGCGTCGACCCCGGCGTGGTCGAGCAGGGTGCAGAACAGATCGCAGTGGTCGACCAGCGACTCGACCACCGCACCCTGGGCGAGTTGGCCGGGGTGGTTCCAGATCAGGGGGACGCGGATCGAGGTCTCCGCCATGTTCTTGGGCAGCGTGCCGTTGCCCTTGCCGTAGATACCGCGCTGACCGAGGGCAAGCCCGTGGTCGGCCGTGTAGACAACGGTGGTCCGCTCGCGCAGACCGGCCACCTCCAGGGCGTCCAGCACGCGGCCGACCCCCTCGTCGATGTGGGTGACCGCCGCATAGTACTGGACCAGGGCCTCGCGCGGGTCGACCCCCTGACCCGGGCCGCCGTCCACCCGCTGGGGCGGTGCGTCCGCCACCCAGTGCAGATCGCGCGCCCGATAGGCCGCGGCCAACCGCTCCGGGTGTCCCTTCCACGGGGTGTGCGTACCGATGTAGCCGACCACCAGGAAGAAGGGCTCGGCGGCGGCGTCCGATCGCAGAAAGTCCACCGCGTGCTCCGTGACCACGTCGGTCTTGAAGCCCTTGATCATCTGGATCTTGCCTTCATCGCTATACCGCTGGCTGCCGCCGTGCGCCCCCTGCGGCTGACCGACCGCAAACCAGCGGTGGAAGCCGCCGTGCGGTTGCTCGCTCTGACCGATGTGCCACTTGCCGCACTGGATGCAGGTGTAGCCGGAGCGGGCGAGGTGCTGGGCGAGGGTGGGAACCCCGGCGATCCAGTCGATGGCACCGACCGCCGGTTCCTGCTCGCGCAGCCAATCGTGCACCCCGTGCTGCGAGGCGATGCGGCCGGTCATGATGCAGGCCCGCGCGGGCGAACAGACCGGGGTCGGCGTGAAGGCGTGGGCGAAGCGCACACCGGTGCGCGCCAGTTCGTCCAGGTTGGGCGAACGCACGTCCGGATTGCCATAGCAGCCGGTTGCCCAGGAGCCGTGGTCATCGGTAATAAAGAGCACGATGTTGTCGGCCATCGCCATCCCCCCGCTTTCCCTTCCCCCTGGCCGGCACGCATCCTCTTGCCGACGGTCCGGGCCGGCGGACGGCGGCGGGCCTGCGGCGGATGGCCAACCGCGGGCGGGCCGGATTCGATCCTCGAAGACCACACGGACACCGGACCCGGCCGCCCGGATCACGCGCCCGCGTCCCGATCGCGGGGCCGACGGAATCGCTCCGGGCAGGCCGACGGTTCGCGCAGGTGCCGGCGGACGCGCCGTTGAATCGGAAGTTCAATCCAGCCAGATGTCAGGCGTCGCTGACCCGTCCGCCCAGAAGGGCGCGTTGGGGGGACCAGACCTGTCCACGACGGATCGCTGGGCCCACCGCTCCACGATCACCGAAATCCTCCAGCAGTGGCGTTGGTCCGCCGCGCAGGTGGCACGCCACGCCCTGGCGCCCGCGCTGGGGCTCGCGGCGCTGGCGATGCTCGCCGGCTTCGGACCGGCGGCCTCCGTGCGCGTCACCCAACGCGTCATCAACCTCGCCATCGCGTCCTTGAGCCGCGGGGTCGCCGGATTCACCCCCCTGCTGCCCTGGCTCGGAGTCTTGGCCTTCGTGCTGATCCTGACGCAGGGGCCGCTGTGGGACCTGCGCCACCCGTTGGAACAGCGCGCGGAGCAGCGCCTGACCCACCGCCTGGGACGCAAGCGCCTGCGCAAGGCGGAGCGGTTACCCTTGCTGTTTTTCGAAAGCAGCACCCATTACGACCAGCTCTCCCGCAGCGCCCACGCCGGACACAAGGTGTTTGACGTGTTCAAGAGCGGACTATCCCTCCTGCACGGTGCGATCGCGGTCGTCACGGTCGCCCTGCTCTTTCGTCCCGTCTCCCCCTGGCTTGCGGGGGGCCTGATCGTCGTCGGACTGCCGCAGGCCCTCTGGGGCGCCGAGATCAACCGGCGTTGGATGTCCTTCACTTACGGGCAGACGGAAACGCAGCGTCGCACCGCCTATGTGGACGGTCTGCTCACCGGACGCGGTGAGCAAAAAGAGATACGGGTCTTCGGGCTGCAGGCGACGCTTCAGGACCGCTGGCGACGGCTGCGGCGCGACCTGCGCTCCGCGAGGATGGGCCAGAGACGCCGGGCGGTCAGGGATGGCCTGCCGACCAGCGCCCTGACGCTTGTGGCACTCGTCGGCACGGCCCTCCTCCTTGCGGTCGCCCTGGCCGACCACCGCATCAACGCCGGGGCGTTCGTGGCCCTGTTCGGGGGGGTCGGTGCCATGCAGGGCGGCATGCATCGCCTGGCCTTCGGCATGCGAGACCTGCACACCAGCACCACCGAGGTGGGCTATGTGCGGGCGTTCCTGGCCTTGCCCGAATCGCCCGGCACCACCGCCTCGCAGGACGGGCATGGCGAGGTGTTCCCGCGGCCGCTGCGCGACGGCATCCGGCTGGAGGGGGTGCGCTTCACCTATCCAGGGCGCGCGCAGCCCGTACTCGACAACCTATGGCTACAGTTGCACCCGGGGCAGCGGGTCGCGCTGGTCGGCCCCAACGGGGCGGGGACGCAATGCATACAAGGGCGAGGGATCCGACCCCGCCGGCTGCCGCTGCCCACCGCCGCCTGAACCGTGGCCGCCCAACGGGATGGCCAACTCGATCCGCAGGCGACCCCCGTCTTCGACCACCACCCGTTCCACCATGAGCCGGATGATCTCCTGGCGACGGGCGAAGTCTGCGTCCTCCAACCCCTCGCCCACCTGGTGGCAGAACGCCTGCAACGAGTCGAGCACCTGGACCTGCTGGCGCCGACGCGCCGTTGCGTCGGCCAGGATGGCCAGGCGCCCTTCCAGCGACTGCCGCTGCGTCCGACAGCCCGTCATGCGCTCCTTGAGCGTGGCCATGTCGATCGCCTCTCCCGCGTAGGCGTCCTGCCAGCGGCGCTCCTGGCGTTCGACCGCCTTCAGGTCGGCCTGCAGTTTGCGGGCTTCGGCCGCCTCCCCGTCCTGGTCGTCGTGGGCGACCCGCCGCCGGTATTCCTCGGCCAGCACATCCGGCTTCAGGAGTTCCAGGCAGGTCTCCCAGACGGTGCGCTCGGCGTCGTCGGCGCGCAGGTAGCTGGCGCCGCGGCAGGCGCCCTGCGGCCCGGTGTTGTATGGGTCCGTCCCCCGGCAGTAGTAGTAGCGCGTCCGCTTGCCATTGCGCCGGCCCACGACCTTGCCCACGTAGGCGCCGCCGCACTTGCCGCAGCGGATCAGCCCCCGCAGCAGGTACGCGTGGCGCGTGTTGTGTCGGGGCGAGAACTGCGCGTTTGCCGCCAACTGCGCCTGCGCGCGTTGGAAGGTCTCCTCCGCGACGATCGGCGCGCAGGGAATGGTCACCCACTGCTCCGGCGGCAGGGCCTTGCGGCTGGACCGCTTGCGCTTGCGCTCACCGACGGGCTTGAAGGCCCGCTGGGGTTCGGCCGCCTCGTTCTTGCCGTAGACGAAGCGACCGACGTAGGCCGTGTTGGTCAGGATGCGCTGCAGGACGGAGGGGTGCCAGATGCGGCCGCCCTTGGGCGACGGGGTCCCGCGTTCGGTGAGGCGCCGGCAGATGGCGCGGCAGGCCAGGTGCTCGTCCACCAGCATGGCGAAGATCTCCCGGACGATCGCGGCTTGTGCCTGGTCAACCTCCATGGTCGCCCGGTGCTCGGCGGTGCGCGGGATGTAGCGGTAGCCGTAGGGGACGCCGCTGGCGACCAGGGCGCCCTGCTCGACCCAATGCTGCCGGCCCCGGCGTGTGCGGTCGGCGATCACGCGGCCCTCAAAGTTGGCGATGGCCCCGAGCATGTTCTCCAGCAACTGGCCCTCAGGGCTGTCGTCGGTCGGGTGCTTGACGAACTCCACCTGTGCCCGCTTGCGGAGCTCCCGTAGGAGCAGCGCCTGGTCCGCATAGTCGCGGGCGAGGCGGCCAATCTCGTGGATCAGCACCACGTCGAAGGCGCCGGAGGAGACGGCATCCCGCAGGCGGTCGAGGGCGGGCCGGACGAGCGTATATCCCGAGCGGGCCTCGTCCACGAACTCGGCCGGCTTGCCGTACCCCTTGGCGTCCGCGTAGACGCGCAACGCCTCCAACTGGCTCTGAACGGTTTCGTCTCGCTCTTGCCCCTCGCTGGAAACGCGGGCATACAGCGCCACGCGCAGCGTTTGCCGGCTCCCGTTGGTCACCTCCATCCCTTCACCCCCTACAAAACGGTTTTGGAGGGCCTCCCCGGCTTCCCTTGGAGCCCAATGCCTGGCGGGAACTGGGGCGCCCTTCCAAGTGTAGTGTCGCGCACCCCGACACCATAAGCAACCGCTCTGTTGACACCGCCCCCGCAAACCGGGACCCTCACCGACCGCCCGCGCCTGGGTGCGGGCAAGGAGGCGGTCGTGGTGGGTTGCCCGAGTGCATGGCCCCTGACCCCCGGTCTCATCTTCGGCGTCGGCGCGGCTTGCGGCGTGATCGCAAGCGCCCTGGTGGCCAACCTCTGGTGGCTGAGCTACCGGCGCACGCGCCAGGCCGTCGTCGGGTTCACGGCCGGGGCGCTGAGCACGGCGCTGCGGGAGATGGCGAGAGCCGAAGTGCCTGATCCCGGCGAACTTCGCCGCTGTGTTGATCTGGCGGCCGGCCTGGAGCGGCTCATCGATGGGTAGGCGGACCCCTGTCAGGAAGACCGCCGGAGCCGACGCAACGCAGCCTGCCAGTCGCAGCCGGCAGTCGGCCGGGATTTGGAGCCCAACGGTGGCGCATTGGCCCGGTTGCTCCTGCAAGCGATCCGCTGTTGACACCGCCGGGTTCGTGACGCGGTGTGTCGGTGCAGACGGGCGAACGGAGGCGAACGCGATGCTCGGACCGGTGGTCGAATACCGCTACGGCCAGGCAGTCGGTCAGCCGCTGAATGCATCCGGGGTACGGATGCGGCTCGGGGTGACCGAGTTCCGCGATGTTCCTGGGATCTCGGCCGTTGACACCTTGCAGCGGTGGCTTTGGACCAGCCCGGAGGCGCGCGAGGTCTGCGCGGTGGTCGCGCGGCCGGACGCTCTGGTGGTCTTTCACCGCGACTGCGAACCGGGTGTGTGATCCCCCTGTCAGGCGGAAGACCGCCGACCAAGGTCGCCGCTGGCACGCTGTGGGTCACAGACGGCAACGTTTTGTGCGGCGGCGGGTGTGTCAACGGGTGCGATCAGGAAGGCGGGGGGTGCGGCGTCCGGTCCTCCGA
>DAHWHT010000002.1 GCA_027335515.1 Clostridia bacterium | reverse complement strand
GGCGGAGGCGCGGCAGGAGCGGGTGCAGGCCGAGGCCGAGTCCCTGATGCGGCTGCCGGGCCTGGGTGCTCTGCAGCGCGCGGCCGTGCGCGCCCAGGACGCGGCGGCCCGCGCCGAGGACGCCCGCCGCAACGAGGAGGCGGAACTTGCCCGGCTGGAGTCGGCCCGGGAGGCGCTGGCCGTCGCGCGGCGGGCGTTGGAGGAGGCCCAGGCGCCGGTGCCGGAGACGCGCGGACGCGACGCCGACGCCGTCGGGGCCCTGATCGATCAGGTGCGGGCGCTGCTGGATGCCGGCCGCGCGGCGATGGACGGCGCGCGGTCCCTGGGGGATGCCGCCCGCGCCCTGGCCACCGCCCTGGAGTCGATGACCCAGCTGCGCCTGGACCTGGAGGCGGTGGGTGCGGACCTGGAGCGGGAGCGCGGCGAGTGGGCGCGGGAGGATGCGGCGGTGCGCACCCTGCGCGAGGTGCTGGAATCGCCCGAGGGCCGGCAGGAGCGGGAGCGGTTGCGCGGGCTGCTTTCCGACGAGCGGCGCTTGAAGGCCGAGGAGCGCGAGGCCAACGAGGTGCGGGTGCGCCTTGGGGTGCAGGTTGAGCACCTCGCTGAGGAGGCGGCCCGTACCGAGGCCGCGGCGCAGGCCGCCGCACCGGCGGAGGGGTCGGCTTCGGAGGCGCTGACCACCCAACTCGCCGCCTACCCCACGCTCGCCGCGCAGCTGCGGGCCGTGCGTTCGGGGCCGTCCGGTCCGGAGGAGGTGGCGCGGAACCTGCTGTCGCGGCGGCGGGACGACGCGCACCAGGGGGAACGGATCGCGGCCGATCTGGATGCCGCCAAGACCGACCTCCTGCGCGCCGAGATCGAGTGCCGCGACACCCTGGCCGACTATGCGCCCGAATTGGAGGATGCGCTCGGTCTGCTGCGCTTTCGGTCCGCCGGCCCTTCCGTCTGGCCCTGCCAGTTGCGTGACGACCTGGAGGATCAGTTGCAGCGCCAGCAACAGCTCCTGCGTCAGTCCGAACGGGAGCTGTATGAGGAGTTCCTGCTGCACCAGATGCGGGAGGCGCTGCACCGCCACATCCGCGACACCGAGGACTGGGTGGAGCGGATCAACCTCGATTTGCGCGAGGCGAAGCTGGGCAGCGGCGAGATGCTGGAGTTGCGCTGGCACCCGGTGCCCGGTGCCGGGATCGCGGCGCACCTTCCGTTGCTGCGCACCGACCCCGCGATGCTGCGCCCCCAGGACCGACAGCTACTCGCCGATGCGTTTCAGGGCGAGGTGGAGCGGGTGCGGCGGGAGGAGCGCGATCAGGCGGGTGACCTGGGGTTTGGCGAGGCGCTCGAGGAGGCCATGGACTATCGCCACTGGTTTCGCTTTGAGATCGTGAGCCGCGCGCCGCACCAGCGACCGGTGGTGGTCGACGACCGGCGCTTTTCCACCCGGAGCGGCGCGGAAAAGTCCCTGGCTCTCATGCTGCCACTCGTTGCCGCCGCCGCCGCCCGCTACCACCTCGCCCGGCCCGATGCGCCGCGGTTGATCGCGTTTGACGAGGCGTTCGCCGGCGTCGATCCGCGGAACGTGGAGGAGGCGCTCCGCTTCCTTTGCCGCTTTGGGTTCAGTTGGGTGATGGCCAGCGAACGGCTGTGGGGCATCGGGGCGGTCCTGCCCGCCGGCGCGACGTACGAAGTCCTGCGCCGGGGCAACGTGGTCGGCGCCCTGCCCTTTTTCTGGGACGGTGCCCGCCGGATCAATGCCGCCGCCGCGGCGGTCGGCGCGGACGCGGAGGCCGGGCAATGACGCCAGCGGCCTCCGGAACGCCGCCGCCCGCGGTACCGGCCCCGGGCGGCGCCCGCGCGGCGGCCCACCTGGCCACGCTGGACCTGGAACCGGTCCTGCGCCTGGCGTGGGAGCGGTGGCCGCGCTATGGCGCCAAGGCGCGCATCCCCGCCGCCCTGCTTGGTCCGCGGGCGCGTCAGGCGCTGGAGTCCATGTTGGGTACCCGGGTCGTCCCGGGGCGCGCTCTGACGCTGGCGCCGCTGGATGCCGCACTGCGGGCCAGCCCGTTTGCCTGCGGGCTGGGGGAGGCGCTGGCGGCGATGTTTGGTCCGCCGCGGCCCGGTCCCGCCGCGCTGGCGGCCGCCGCCGCGGACGCCTTTCAGCGGTGGTGTGCCGACGTCGGGCCGGACTGGCCCGCAGAGGTGTGGCAGCGGCCCGCCGTCGTGGATGCCCTGCGCCGGGAGTTCCTGCGGGTCCGAGCCCGCGGCCCGCAGGCGGAGGCGGCCCTGGGCGCGGCCGCCCGTGCCTGCGGCATCGCCCTGTCCCGCCTGCGCGGCGCGCCCTCGCTCCTGCGGCCCCTGCCCGTACTCGCCAACGAGGTGGCCCACGACCCGCACGCCCTCGACGCCGATACCCCCGCCGGCCGCCTGCTGCTGGTGGCACTGGGGGCGCGGCCCGGTGCGGGCGTGGCCGAGCGCCAGGCCCTGTTGGCCGAAGCGGGGCTGGCGGTCGACGGTGTCTCGTCGACGGTGGCGCTCTTTGGCATCGGGGCGCCCCAGGATGCGGCGGCCAGGGCCGCGGCCGCCGCGGGCCAGGCCCACGTGGCGCCGCTGCGCGCGGTGGTCCGCTGGTCGCTTCCCAGGTCCGACTGGGATGGTCGCGTGGTCCACACGGTGGAGAACCCTGCCGTCTTCGAGTCGCTCCTGGACCGCGGGCTGCCGCCCGGCGCCGCGCTGCTTTGCACCTCGGGCTTTCCCAGCGCCGCCGCGCTGGTGGTGCTGGCGGCCCTGGCGGCGGCCGGCGCCACCCTGTGCTACAGTGGCGATTTTGACGGCAAGGGGCTGCGCATTGCCCGTCGGGTCCTGGCGGCAGGCGGCGACGGCGCCGTCCCCTGGCGCCTCGCGGCCGCCGACTACACCGCCGCCAGCCGGGCCGCCCCCGGCCGGCCGCTGCGATCCGACGAGCGCGCCAGCCTCCAGGGGCTGATCGAGGCGTTTCCGCCCCTGGCCGATGGCGCGGCGGCCATCCTGGCGGGCGGCCGCGTGGCCTACCAGGAGACGTTGATCGCCGAACTGTGGGGGGACATCGCGCGCGGCGGCCCCCCGGAGGCGGGGCGCGGCGCGGGGGTGGTGTGACTGGGCTCGCCCGGCGTGCGCGGGGCGGCGGCCCGCGGGTCTGCCGGGGGGCAGCCCGCGAACCGTCGGGGGCGGGGTGGCGGCGGCGTCCGCTAGGGAAGGACGTTGCCGGCCGCGCGGTAGATCTCGTACCACTCCTCGCGGGTGAGTTGGATGTCGCCGGCCTGGACGCAGTCCCGCAGGCGCTGCTGGTTCATGGTGCCGGTGATCGGCTGCAGCCTGGCCGGATGGCGCAGCAGCCAGGCGATGGCGATGGTGGTGTTGCTGACCCCGTACTTCGCGGCGACCCCGTCGATGCACCGGTTGAGCTCGGGGAACTTGTCGTTGCCGAGGAAGGGGCCCTTGAAAAATCCGTGCTGGAACGGCGACCAGGGCTGGACGGTGATGTCGTGGAGGCGGCAGAAGTCGAGCACGGATCCGTCGCGGTTCACGGCCGCGGCATTTTCCATGTTCACGTTGATGCCGCTGGAGATCATGGTCGCGTTGGTGATGCTCAGCTGCAGCTGGTTTGCCACGATCGGCTGGCGGACCGCCTTTTGCAGCAACTGGATCTGCATCGGGTTCTGATTGGAGACCCCGAAGTGCCGCACCTTGCCGGCGTGTTCGAGTTGGTGGAAGGCCTCGGCCACCGCCTCCGGCTCGACGAGGGCGTCCGGGCGATGCAGCAGCAGGACGTCGAGGTAGTCCGTCCGCAGGCGCCGCAGGCTGCCGTCGACGGATTCCAGGATGTGTTCTTTGGAGAAGTCGAACCTGCCCTTGCGGATGCCGCACTTGGATTGCAGGATGATCTTCTCGCGGGTGGCGGGGCTCATCTGGATCGCGTCCGCAAAGATCTCCTCGCAGGCGCCACCGCCGTAGATGTCTGCGTGGTCAAAGAAATTCGCGCCAATTTCCAATGCGGTTTGGATGAAGCGTTCCGCCGCGGGCTTGTCCAGGGACTTGATCCGCATGCAGCCGACCGCGACGACCGGAACCTCCAGGGCGCTGGCTCCCAACCTCATGGTTCTCACGGCGGACGGCCTCCAGTATCAGGGGTGTTTCGTGGATGCGTGCGTGGATGCCGACACCATGGTGGCACAGACCCCTGTGGTTGCACAAGCCAGGGGGGGCGGCGAGCGGTGGGCCGGATCAACCGGCATCGCCGCTGCCGGGCGGTGCCCCCGGGGTGGGGGGTGGTCATCCCAGTCGGCTGAGGATGTGGCTGGCGATCTCGCGGAGGTCGCCAGCGGGTAGGTGGGTTGCGTGGCCACCCAGGGTCGCGGGCAGGTCCTTGCCGACGAAGTAGGCGTGGTGCGCCGCCTGCAACAGCGGGACATCGCCGGACGAGTCTCCGACTGCGGCCACCCTTTCCGCGGGGATGCCCAGACGCGCGCGCAAGCGGTCGGTCCAAAGGGGTTTGTCGTTCGGGCCGAAGTGGGTGATCCGCCCGGTCGGGTCCAGCCCGGTTCCGACGAAATGGCGCACCCCGAGTTTGGCCGCGACCGGGGATGAACTCGCCGAGGCGAAAGCCGCGCCGCCCAACCGACCGTGCTTCGAGCCGACCAAATAACGCGGCTGGCGCCCCACCAAGGGCCCCGCGCCGCGGGGCAGCGGGGGACGGATAGTCGACCGAGCGCCATCCGGGCCAACGAGAGCATTGCACTCACGTATGGAGGCACTTTCCGAACATCCTCTTCTGTTACGCCCCGGATATTGCTTGGGCGGACATCGGAACCCACATGCATGTGGTGTGGAGCCGTTTCCAAGTGGTCAAAGTGAGGCGCGTTGTTGAAGCGGATTGCATCCGATGCCCGCTACCAATGATACGAGTAGCCGCCGCCAGATGTCTGGTGAATATCAAGGTAACTCCCGTCACGAAGATCAAGACGTATTCGCCCCCGGCGGGCATCCGCAACGAACGCGCACACAACAACTTCAGGGAACTCGGCAGAGCAGATGGCAGCGATCTCGTCGACGGTCATTGACTGGCCCCCGTACCGCTAAGCCCGGCAAGGGTTTCGAGTAGGCGATCGCGATACGTCAGAAGGTTGCTCCAGGCAATGCTGTCCTCCCACGCCGGGTGGCCTTCGATCCTGCCGGCGCGAATCTTTTCTTCGATCTCTTCGGGAGTTCGTACCGTGTACTGCCGAATATATGCCATGATCTCCTGGTCGGTTTCCCTGGGTTCGCGTTCGAGCCACGCGCGAGCGGCTTCCTGCTCGATCTGTTCGCGGTCACGGTGTGCCGTGCTTGCGAGGGTCTCCCAAACAGCCGACACGTGGCATCTCCACCCAATCGCCGCGTGGCGTACGATTCTGCCAGAGGCAGCATACCGCAACGACCGCACCCGGGTGTACGAGGCCGCCGAGCGTGTGGCGCGCCCGAGCCTGCCCGTCCGCGTCTGCATACCCCTGACGAACGGCGGGCAGGTCTGGTCGCCACAGACTGGCACGATGCGGCCTACCGGCAGGATGTCAACGGCACGCCCGTGGTTCCGTGGTCGTGACGCCGGGCAACGCCACCCGGCGAAGCACGCCACGCATTGCCGTTTGCGACAGGGATCCCCGCCGGGGTTCAACGCCGCCACCGGGCAGAGCCCAGGTGCTGCACCCCCGGGCAGCACGGCGCCGCCCGCCGGGCGACGCGCGTCCATCGCGTCGTGCGGGACCCGTGCACCGGCTGCAGCGGCCGCGGCCGGATGTCCGCGCCGGCCGGGTCGAGCCACCCTGGAGCTCGAAGCGCGGTGCTTGCGGGGCCACCGAGGTGGGCGCGCCCCCGCATCGCCGCAGGGGTCGGCCGCTTGGCCCACCCGGAAACCAGGGGCGCCCAGGCGGGCGGGAAACCCCCATTGAGGGATCTGCGGGACGCTTTGCGTTGCCGTCGAGCGGGGGGATGTCAGGGGTAGACCTCGTGCCAGTGCGCACCGTGATCGTGGGTCACATACAGCGCGTTGCCCAGTGCCTTTGGGTTTGCGTTCGTGACGGCCCAACCGAAGCCGGAGCGCAGCATGCCGACCGAGGGCGCGTTGTATCCGGGTGGGAACGTCGCGAACCAGACGGAGTGCCAGTTCACCCCGCCATCGGTGGTGGCAAAGTAGCCCCCGTTGTCGACCGCAAACCAGCCGTCCTTGCGATTCAGAAAGAAGAGGGCGTGGGGGTATCCCTCCCGGTTCAACCCTGAATCCGTCGGCGAAGGACCGGCGGCACCGAGCCGGCGCGTGGTGGCGACGGCCTTCCAGTGGACGCCGCCGTCGCTTGTCGCATAGATGGTCTTGGGCGACCTACCGACACCCGGGTTGATCAGGCAACTCGCCCAGCCGTCTGTGGCGTTCACGAACGACAGGGCACCGGACGCCTGGGGGTTGCACGGCGCCCGTAGCGCGGTCCACCGGACGCCGCCGTCCGTCGTGCGCAGTAGGACGCCGTGCCTGGCGTTCGGCTTGGCCACGGTGCCAAGGGCCCAACCGTCCGCCGCGTGGGTGAAGCTGAGCGCCTGCAGCGCGGCCGGGGCCCGGTACAGGGTCGTCCACGAGCGTCCGCCGTTGGAGGTTCCCGCGATGACGGAGCCCGAAACGAAGTCGGCGTGTGCGGTGTCCGGGGCGACGATGTCCTGTTGATAGACGCGGCCGTCGGCCAGTGTCTTGACGGGTCTCCAACGGGCACCTCCCGTCGTCGTGACGAGCACCGCGATGCCCTTGCCGCGTGGGCCGGTCGCCAGCGCGTATCCGTCCCTGGGGTCTGCCATCGCGACCGAAAGGAACGAATAGGGCGTGGGACCGTTCGCGCGCGCGATCGCCGACGGGACCGACGCCGGTCTGGACGCAGGCGGCGCGGTGGACGTCGGCCCAGCAGCGGGCGGGGTGCCACCACAGCCGCAAAGCGCCGCCAGGCACAGCCCCAGTGCCAGAGCGGTCGCGGCGCGTGGGGCGAGCGGGGCTTGCACGACCACGGTTGGCCCTCCATTTCCCTGTGCCTGGATGCAGATTCGCGTCCGTAGCGACGTTCGTCGGCAGACGGTGGTTCCAGTGCGGCATCCTCGTGGAGCACCGGCGGCGTTTGGAGGGTTTCTGATATCCGCGATGTCTCGTGTTAAAGCGGCCGTAGTTCGCGCGCTCCGCCCGCAACGGCCTCTGCGATCCTGCGGGTGCCGGGATGTCGGCGTGGAACCCGGCGATGGCGGCCAGGGCGGACGATCCGGGCGGGGAGGGCGGCCATGCGGGCGCCGGAGGCCGTTGTGCGGGCGTGGATGCGGTTTCGCGGGGTGCCGATGGAGACCCTCACCAAGGCGTGGTGGTGGCGCCGGTGCGCCGGGGTTCCACGGCAGCGGACGGTCGCGGAAATCCGTCACCACCGCGACCTCATGGGTGGGGGAGGCAACTGCTTTGACCTGGCCCTGTGGTGGATGGCGGAATTGGCGGAGATCGGCGTCCCGGCGCGACCCGTCGGGCACGACCTTGAGACGCCGCACGCGCACATAGCCGTCGTGGCAAGCGCGGATGGGGCCGAGTATCTGTGCGACCTGGGCGACCAGTGGCTGCAGCCGATTCTCATCGATCCCACCGACTCCGCGTTCGATCCCGCGTGGCGCGACGACTTTTTCCCTGGTGCCCGGGTCCGTGTGGAGCGAGAGGGGAACACGCTGTGCGTCCACTACCTCTTTCCCGACGGTGCGGGTAACCGGCAGACCTATCACCTCGGCGTCGTCCGTGCGCCGGACCTTGAGCGGGCGTGCGTGCATTCGCAGCGGTTGCTGCGCAAGCCCCTGATCGAGGTGGTTTCCCGCTATCCCGCGACGGGCGAACTGGGCGCATGGGAATTCGACCGCTTCCGCAGTTTCTGGCGCCTTCCGAGCGGACGCCGGCCCGAACCGGGCTGCGACGATCTCTCCGCATGGGTTGCGCGCATCGGCGATCGAACCGGGATGTCGCGTGCCCTTGTGGCCGAGGGGCTTGACGTCTACGGGGTATCGAGGGGGCGGTGACGGGGGGCCGGGCGGCGGCTTTCCCTTGGTCCACGGCGCCGATCCCGCCCTTTGCACCGGTGGCGCGGGATCCCCCCCGGGGCGCCGCGACGGGAGGACAGATGGGGTTACCGGGGCGCAGCCCGCGGCCCCAGGCCGCACGCGGGCAGGCGTCGCAGTATTCCTGCCCTCTCAGGTAGGAGCACGGACGCGGTCCAAGCCGAGCCGGCGCGCATCATGGGGTGCGGCCGCATCGGTGGCGGCAGCGATCTCCGCCCCGCATCGCGCCGGCGCCTTCCGGTGCGAGGTGGTGCGGGATACCTGCGGGCGGGGCGCAGGGCGCGCGGAGGCGGTGTCGGACCATGGCGCGTCGATGACGTTTTCCCCTCGGAGCGCACGTCATGCCGCTGGGCCGGGATCCCCGCCGGGTTCAACCCCGCCGCCGGGCCGGACCCAGAAGCCGTAGCCCGGGCGGCACGGCGCCGCCCGCGCGGCTTCCCATTCAACGACCGCCAACGCCAAGAGGCCACCAGCCGGGCGATGCCCACCCACCGCGTCGCGCGGGATGCCGTGCACCGGCTGCAGCGCAGCGGCCGGATGTCCGCGCCGGCCGGGTCGAGCCACCAGAGGGTATCACCGTTGCAAGATCCGTAGTCAAATCTTGCATCCACCCGTTTCCGGGTAGAACCGCCGGTCTGACCCGAGGCGCATTGCCTCCGTGCCGGCTTCCCGCTTCCCCGAGGTCTGCCCGGCAGCGCCGGGTCTTACGTCCCCTCCACGGGCGTTTTGGGTCTCCGGACCACGCCCGGCGTCCGCAAGGGCCGTAAGATGGTGGGACGCGTTCAAGTCGCGGTCCGGCACCGTCCCGCCGTGCTCGACGGCTCGGTCCGACGGGCGTCTCTTCTACCGTTGCAAGATCCGTAGTCAAATCTTGCATCCACCCGTTTCCGGGTAGAGGCGCCGGTCTGACCCGAGGCGCATTGCCTCCGTGCCGGCTTCCCGCTTCCCCCGAGGTCTGCCCGG
>DAHWHT010000001.1 GCA_027335515.1 Clostridia bacterium | reverse complement strand
GAGCCGCCGCGCGCCGCAACCCGCTTTCAGATCTCGCGCCACCCGCGGCGGGATCCGCGCTTCACGATCCACTTCCAGTTCCATGAACCGGGGGACCCGGCGCCCGAGACGATGGAAGAGAAGCTGATCATGATGATGCGTGGGCGTTTGAACGAACTCGCCGCCACCGAGAACCCCGCCAGCGCGGTCTACGAACTGGCACAGGCGCCCGACGGACTACCGTGGGACGGTCTGCTGGAGCTCGTGCGACACATGTGGGACGAGGCGCGGCACAGCATGCTCGGTCAGGCGGTGATCACCAGCCTGGGCCACGACATCCGCGCCTGGCCCCTGCGCATCGGACCCGGGTATGCCTACCTGTCGGTCGGTCCGCTGGAGCGCTACGCCCACCTGGGGCTGAACGTGGAGCAGGGGGCGATGCGCTACCCCCCCGGCAAGCGGCAGGAGTATGAGTGGTGCCGGGACGTCGCCCGCAACGGGTTGGCCGCCATGTACCAGGACTACGACTGGGCGGACGAGACCTACCACACGCAGATCGCCCGCCGCTGGGTGGCCGCCTCCCTGAAGGCGGGCGCCGTCGGGGAGGAACAGCCCGACGAGGCCGCCGCCGGCTGGGCGACGCTTGGGGCGTACGCGCGCGCGGCGGGTCAGCGCATGGCCGGCAACACCCAGGCCATCGCGCGCGTCTGGCACGCACGCCGGGCCGAGGGCGGGACGCTGGGTCCCGGGGATCCGCTGCCCGGCGACGGTGGCGTGGCGGAGATCGAAGACGCCTACCGCCAGGACCCGGAGATCGCCCTGACCCGGGAACAGGTGGAGGCCGACCTGCGGCACGCCGAGTGAGCCCGGACCGCCGCGGCACGCCGGTCCCGGGTGGCCGGCCCCACCGGGGGATGCCTGGGGGGCGGCCGCCGGGCCGGGGGAGCGGGTGGCACGGGCTCGGCACGAGTGGGCGGCCCGGCATGCGGCGCTGGGCACCCTCGCTCGCCGGGTCGCTTCGGAGCGCAACACCGACCATTCCCCCATAGGAAGCGCCGCGTCCTCGCCGAAGTTGAATCCCCGGTCCATTGCGGGTGCCGGGCCATCCCGGGGCCCGCCCCTGCGCCGTCGCGCGTCGCCGCGGCCCTCTCCGCCGGGGAGTGCGGGGCGGCAAGTCGGAGCGGTGGCGGTGCGGCGAGGGCGCCCGTCCGCGGCTGGGCCCGCTCAAGGTGCGGCCGCCTGGGGTTCGCTGGTTTGATGCAGCGAAGGGGAGGCTGGGGATGACGGTGGACTGGGCAGGGCCATCGGTTCAATTCGCCCACGGGGACCTGAGGGTGACTGCGGACGGGCGATTTCTCGCGCACACCGACGGCACCCCCTTTTTCTACCTTGGCGATACGGCGTGGGAGCTGTTCCACCGGCTGACGTTGGCGGAGGCCGAGGACTACCTGGAGGACCGGCGCCGCAAAGGCTTCACGGTGATCCAGGCGGTGGTGGTCAGTGAGTTCGACGGGCTGACCGAGCCCAATGCCAACGGCGACCTGCCCTTTGCGGACGGCGACCCGGCGCGGCCGAACGAGGGCTACTTCGGTGCCGTGGAGGCGATCGTCGACGCGGCGGCGCGCCGGGGGATCTTCATCGGGGTCTTACCCACCTGGGGGAGCAAGGTCGGCCCCACGACCGAGGGGTCCGGGCCGGAGGGGTTCTTTCATGTCGGCAACGCCCGCGCCTACGGGCGCATGTTGGGCGAGCGCCTGCGGGGCCGGCCCAACGTCATCTGGATCCTGGGCGGCGACCGGCCCGCGGATCCGCCGTATCTGCCGGTGTGGCGCGAGATGGCCGCCGGCGTGTCAGAGGGCGACGGCGGGCGCCACCTGCGGACCTACCATCCGCATGGCTGGCACTCATCGTCGGCGTGGCTGCACGGCGAGTCCTGGATGGACTTTCACATGATTCAGTCCAGCCACGGGGGGCGGGATCGGGATAACGCCGCGTTGGTTGCGCGGGACTACGCACGGGTGCCTCCCAAGCCGACGCTGGACGCCGAGGCACCGTATGAGAACCACCCGATCAATTGGAAGCCCGAATTGGGACGCTTCGACGACGCCGACGTGCGCCAGGCGGCCTATTGGGCGGTCTTCGCGGGTGCGTGCGGCCACACATACGGTTGCAACGATGTCTGGCAGTTCTACACCCCCGCCCGCAAGCCGTTGATGTCCGGGTGCCTGCCGTGGCGGGAGGCGCTCGACCTCCCCGGATCCGGCCAGATGCTGCACCTCCGCCGGTTGTTGGAGTCGCGGCCCTACCTGGGTCGCGTGCCCGACCAGGGGGTGATCGCCGCGGGTGAGGGGGTCCGCGCCGCGCGGGGGGACGGCTATGTCTTTGCCTATCTACCGCGGGGTGGGGCGGTGCGCCTGCGGCCGCAGGCCGGCGGTACGGCCTCCTGGTACGACCCGCGGACGGGGGGGTGGTCGGCCGCAGGTGGGTTCGATGCCGATGGGTGCGTCTTTACGGCGCCCACCGCAGGGCGCGGCCACGATTGGGTCCTGGTGCTGGATGGGTGAAGGCCTCTTCCCCTTGGGCACCCTGCCGACGCCCTTTGATCAGGCCGCGGTGGCGGCGGGGATCACCCGCGTCCGGACCCCCATCTACTTCGTGGCCACCGTGTTCCCGGACCGGGCCTCGCTTCGTGCCTTTCAGCCGCCGCCGCCGGACCGCGCCACGGCATCCGGACGCAAGGTGTTCCTGGACGAGGGCGTCGTCCTCTGGTACGTCGGCCTGACGCGCGCGGACCTGGAGGGCATCGACGACCGGCTGTCTCCGGTCTGGTTCGAGCTCACACGTGCCTTCGCGGACACGACGTCGCTGCCGGCTCAGCGCGTTGTCCCGATGGAGGGAGGCGCGGCGGCTTTCTGCGTCGCCGGGGACGGAACGCTGCTGACCAACTACCACGTGGCGCACGAGGAGATCGAGGCCCACCGCCGTACGCAGGGAAGCGGGGATCCGGTGCCCTGCCGCTACCTGCGCGCCGACGCCGGGTGCGGGCTGGAGTTGCTCGCCCACCCCGCACAGGACGATTGGAAGCGCGGACACGATTGGGCGGTTCTGCGACTGCCGGGCGCCGGTCTGCGGCCGCTGCCGCTCGCCGGGCGCGCTCCCGTTGTGGGCGAGCCCGTCTGGTCGTTCGGCTTTCCCATGCGGACGCGGCGAAACCGCGCCGAATACCCCGATGCCGACGGCAGCCTGCGCGTTGCGGCCGGGCGCGTCACGCAGGTGCGCGTCGACGGCATCTTTGGCGCGGATCTCGACGGCTTCAGCGGCAACAGCGGCGGGCCGGTGGTCGACGCGGGCGGGCGTGTGCTTGGCATGGTCCATAACGTCGACCCTCCAGGGGAGCAGGCCGGCCGCGGCATCGCGTTCCAGGGCGGTATGGCGTCCGTCGGCCTTGGTCCCGCCCATCAGGCCCTTGGGGCGGCGTTTCGTCGCTGACCACGCGGCGTGGGACGACGCTCGAGGCGCGATCCGTCCTGCCGGACTGCGGCCGCGGCGGCCGAGCCTTCAGGATGGGGCCGGGCGCTCGGGCCGCGGCGACGAGGGTGCGCTTGGTGCATCGGCCGCCGTGCTCGGCCCGTGCCCTCATGCCCGTGACCCGTTCCACGCCTGCGAGGCGATGGGCAGCGGGAGTCTGCGTCTTCACAGATTCGGGTCCACCGCCTCGCAAACCCCGGCCGCGCCCTCGTCGGCCGTCCCCTTGGATGACCGGGGAGCGGCGCGGCCTGACGCTCAGCGTTCGCGTGCCGACGTGCGCGCCACCCGGGGGCCCCGACCGTTCGGATGTCCCTTTGCCTCCGCGCAACCCTCCAACTCGGCCGGCATCATCCCGCGCCGCCGCTGGCGACCCCCCAAGGCCAGCCGCAGCAGCAACCAGGGGTTTCCCGCCGCCGCGTAGTTTGCGGTCAAGCGGGCGATCCCCGCCGCCGGGAGTCCGGCCCGCTTCAACTCTCTGCGGAAGGCGGCCGTGGCCCGCAGATGGGCCCTCGGCCAATACAGGAGCAGACCGAGCAGCCGTCGGAGCAAGGCGCACAGTCCGAGGCCGATGCGCACCAGCGTCCAACCGAGCCTGGCGCCCCGCGGCTCGGCTGGCCGCGGAGCAGCGGGCGCCTGCCCCTCCGACATGACCATCCCCCCACGGCCGGGTCCGCACCGGCCCGCCTCAGTCGCCGAGCGCCACGGCAAAGACGTGCAACGCACCCTGGTCCGTGCTCGCCGGCAGCGTCAGGCTGCGCACGGGGGATTCGCCGCTGAAGGCCACGGTCGAGGCGAAAACGAAGGTCTCCTTGGCGTCGTCGTCTTCGTCTTCGTCGTGATGGTTGCGCCGCGGCAGGCGCACGGCGATGCGGGTTGCCGGGGGTATCGGCGCGTCGCCGTCTCCCAGGGTCCAATCCGGGAAGCAGAGCGCCACGGGCTGCGTGCGTCCGTCCGCAAAGTGCAGGGTGGCAATCCCGGCGGACGGCCCGTGCGTCGCCAGTCCCAGAACGCCGAGGCGTTTGGCCCCAGGGCACGACGGCAGCTGCACCGCTTGACCGTGTGCCTCGGCGTTGTTCGGACGGCCGGGCGCCACATCCGGCCAGCGGTACGTCAGCTGGTCCACTGCCATCGTCGATCCCGGGGTCACGCCCGCCTCGGCCAAGGCCTGCGCCGACAGGCTCCAACCCACCCCGTCGAGGTCCGCCTGATCCTTGGCGTCGTCGTCGCTGGTGCCGGCGTTGTTGAAGAGCAGCTCCAGGGGGGCGGGCACGGAGGGCGCGGATCGCGGTTCGCGTCTGCCCCCGGAGCGCCGGGACTTCCCACGGGACCAGGAGAAGTGGAAGGGCTCCTGCACGGCCTCGCTGCCCGCGTCGCCGAGCACGGAGCGAATGATGCCGAAGGGTGAGGCGTAATCCTCAGCCAGTTGCAGGGCGCGGTCCGGCGGCAGCCCTGCGCGGGTCAGTTCTTCGTAAAAGGCGCCGATGGCCGAGCCCATCTGCTTTCCTGCCTTCGGGCTGTATAGTTCATCCAGCACCGAGCGCAGGAGGTTGGGCACGCGGCCCGCGACCGCGTCGAGGATGTCTGCGATCATCTGGGCCTCTTCCGACGGCATGGATCTTGCCTCCTCCATTGGGGTCCGTTCAGCAGCGGGACGCAGCGGGCGGGTATGGGCGGGATCCGTTTCGCGCGATGCCGCCCGGGAGCCAGGCGGGGGTCCAGGACGTCAGCGCAGTCATCGGATCCAGCGCCGCCCGCAGAAGCGGCGGCAGGCGGGTCTCGAGCCAAAGCAGCCTGGCGCGCAGTGGGCGCTCTCGTGGGGCCCCTCCGACGGCCGCCCCCGTCCCGAAAACGGCCACCCGGATGGACGCCGGCGGATCCGGCAGCAGGTCCATGGCCGCCCGGACGCGCTCGGCCAGCACCACCACTGCGACCAGTTGCGCGCGACAGTCGGCGCATTTCCAAGTGTGCCGCACCACGTCGCCCCAGTCCGGGTCGTTGCAGACGCCGGGCCACCCATCCAGAAGGTCGAGCACATCCACACAGGTCATGCGCGCACCCCCGGCGGCACCGTCAGGGCTTTGGCCAGGGCCCCGCGGGCCGCGTGCAGCCGGCTCTTGACTGTGCCGACCGGTACCCCCATCACATCCGCAACCTCCTGGCAGGAGAGGCCCAGGCCATAGGTCAGGACCACCGCCTCCTGCTGAGCTTCGGGAAGTTGGTCCATCGCCGCCCACACGTCCACGGCCTCCTCCACCGCCCGAGAGCAACCCGGATCCGCCCCAACACCCTCGTCTGGCGCGGGTTCCTCCAGGCGGCGTCGGGCGGTGGCGCGTCGCTGGTCCGCCACCTTGCGGCGCGCGATCCCGAGGATCCAGGCGAGCACGGATCCCGAGCCCGTGTAGGCGGGGGCGCCGGCCCATGTCGCCATGAACGTCTCCTGGCAGACGTCGTCCGCTGCCTCACGAGCTCCCAATCGGGCCAGGCAAAACCGGTACACCGGTGCGGCGTGGCGCCCGTAGAGCTGTGCGAACGCCGGCCGGTCGCCCTGGGCGGCGGCCTCGAGGAGTGCGTCGTCGTCGGCCTCGGCCAGGGCGGGTTCCCCCCTTCACCTTATATGTCGTGGCCGGGAGCCCTTCGGTTCGGCAGGGGGCACAGGAATTTGGAGGGTTGGGGCTGCCCGCAAGGCCCCGCCGCGGCTCAGACCATTGGTTCCGGGATCCGAACCCACTGCGTGCACCCGCCGATCGCTGCCCGGTGCAGGCCCTGCGCGAAGCGGTGCGTCCCGTTTTCGGCCACATGTTCGGCGGACGGCACAGCCGCACGTTCGTGCTTGGGCGGTGGCGGCGCGGATCGTGGGGGGCCGGGAAGGGAGGAATCCCCGATCCTTCTGGTGAATACTGGATAAACGACGGGAGGGACCACCTTGGTCGATGCCCCTGCGCCGCACCGTGAGCACAAGGACCATTCCCTGCGCTGGCTCTTCACCCACCTGCGCAATCTGACCCTGCGCGACTTCGGCCTGGATGGCCCCACCTTCGTCGAGGTCCGCTCCCCCGTGGTGCCCCTGATTGAGACGAAGGCGGTGGTGGTGGATGCGCTCCTGGTCGGCGACGATCGCAGCGTCTGGCATCTCGAGATGGGCCCCGGAAACCCGTGCAGCCTGATCGAGCATCACGTCGCCGTGGTGCGGGCGCATCGGGATTG
>DAHWHT010000043.1 GCA_027335515.1 Clostridia bacterium | reverse complement strand
AGGGGACGTAAGACCCGGCGCTGCCGGGCAGACCTCGGGGGAAGCGGGAAGCCGGCACGGAGGCAATGCGCCTCGGGTCAGACCGGCGGTTCTACCCGGAAACGGGTGGATGCAAGATTTGACTACGGATCTTGCAACGGTACGCTCTGTCGTCGTTGGCGCTAGACACGCCGCAGCCCATGTACATGCTGCGCCGGGATCGCTGGAAGTACAACCGCTACGTCGACGGTGCGGAACTCTACGACCTGGTGGACGATCCCACGGAATATCGGAATCTCGCCGTGGATCCCGCCGTGGGGCCCGTGATCGAGGCGTTGGACGCGGAACTGCGCGCCCTGCTCGGAGACGAAGCCGCCGCCTGTCTGCGGTACGGACGCCCACTGCCGTGGGCGAATCGCCTGGGGCGGTTCGGCCCCTGACCTGGGGGGAGGGGTGTCCCGTGGCGCCGGCGATCCGCAACGTGGTGTTGATCAGCGTCGACACGCTCCGGGCCGACCACCTGAGTTGCTATGGATACGGCCGTCTCACCTCGCCGCACCTGGACCGACTCGCCTCTGGCGGCGTGCGCTTCGCCCGCTGCATCAGTCCGCACATCCCCACCCATCCTGGCCACACGACGATGCTGAGCGGCCGGGACGCGATCAGCCACCAGATCATCTGCCACGGCGGCGACGTCGAACTGGCCGCGGATGTCCCTCTGCTGCCGGAACTGCTGGGGGCCAACGGTTTTCGGACCGGGGCGGCCGACAACCTGAAGCGGTGGTTTGTCCGCGGCTTTGATGACTATCGTCCCTATGACTGGGAGCGGGGGCCGCGTTCGTGGCGCAAGGCGGAGGGCGTACAGCGCACGGCCTTGGAGGTGTTGGACGCGGCGGTGGCCGACGGCCGTCCCTTCTTCCTGTTCGTGCACTACTGGGATCCCCATACGCCGTATTTCCCCCCGTCCCCCTTCGACCGGCTGTTCTACGGCGGGGACCCCACGGATCCGCGCAGGACGGGCATGGCCGAGGCGCTGGCGTTGGAGCCCTTCCGGGAGCCATGGACCCGTTGGTGGGGCGACGTAAGCGACATTGGCTACCCCGTCTCGCAGTACGACGGCGCGATCGCCTACTGGGACACCACCTTCGCCGCCTTTGCCGACCGTCTGGCAGACCTTGGCCTGCGCGATCAGACCCTGTTGGTGCTCACCGCGGATCATGGCGAGGAAATGACGGAGCACCGGATGTGGTTTGACCATCATGGTCTCTACGACACGAACGTCCACGTGCCGCTGATCCTGAGCGCGCCCGGTGCGCTCCCCGCCGGCGCCGTGGTGGAGCGCACGGTGAGCCTGCTGGACGTCGCGCCGACGATTCTCGACCTCCTTGGACTGGGGCCGCTGGCCGCCGGCATGGATGGGCGGAGTCTGGTTCCCCTGCTCCAGGGTGAGGCACGGTCGGCGGGGCCGCAGGAAGGCTTGCTGCTAACCGAGTGCTCATGGATGAAGAAGCGGGCCCTGCGCACCGAGCGCTGGAAGGCGATCTTCTCCCTGGAACCGGACTTCCACGACCGCCCGGCGGTGGAGCTTTACGACCTCCTCGTGGACCCGGGGGAGCGGTGCAACCTGGCCGCGGCGCGGCCGCACGTGGTGGAGGAGTTGCGCGAGGCCCTGGAGCGCCGTCTGTCCGAGCGCATGGCGGCCAGCGATCGGCCCGACCCCTTCAGCTACCAGGATCTCAGCATGGCGCGCGCACGCAACGAATTGGTGCGCCAGGGCAAGCGCGCGACGACCGAACGCCGTGCAGGTCTGTGAAGGCAGGCTCCTGTTCAGAGTCGTCGTCCCGGCCCCACGCGCCGCGGACGGGCCCAGGGTCAAGGGGGATGGCAGCATGCGGGCGTCCGCGCTTCTCACCTGGGCGTCCGTCCCGGACCAGCCGCGTCCTCCGCGGTTCGGTCGGGCGCATTCCCAGCGGCCAGGACCACGTGGCCTCCGCTGCGCGCCGGGTGGGCGCGCCGCGCTTCGGCCCCTGCGGTGGGTCGGTTGTGGGGTGAGAGGGGGGAGTGGGAGTGGATAGTGTGCTGGCAGTCAGCGCAGGCGGTGTCAGGCGTCGGGACGTGCTGCGGGGCGGACTGGCGACCGCTGCGGCGGCGCTGGGCGCGGGGGCGCTTTCCGCCTGCGGGCCATCCGTCGCTGGCGCGCGTCCCGCGCGACTCCCGCGCGTGCAGCAGGTGCCGGTTCAGATGTATGTGGTGGGCGTGCCGCACTCCCCGCCCGTGCAGAACCTGATCCAGCAGTTCTTTGACCGGACCTTCAACGCCACCCATCGCACGCTGCGCGTCGTCGTCGGCTTTCAGGCCCCGGCCACCTCGACGGTGACCGCGCTGACCGCCGGGAGCGACGCCCCGTGGATCCTGAGCGGTTGTTGCGTGGACTGGCCGCTGTATCTGCCGTTTTTGGAACGGCTCGATCCGCTGCTGCGCGCCGACAACATCCCCGAGACCCGCTGGGGGGCCGGGCAACTCTCGGCCTTCCGCAGCGGGGGCAGCCTCTACGCCTTACCGGAGGACGCCGCCTGTGATGTCTACCTGTACCGCCAGGACATCCTCGACCAGTTGGGTCTGAGCTACCCATCCCCCGACTGGACCGCAGCCGAGGCGTTGAGCCTGTGGAGGTCGTGCACCGGGCGCACCTCCAGCGGGGCCTGGCGCTATGGTACCGGCTGCCCGTTCGGACCCGGTACCACCGAGGGCCTGCCCACCGTGGTGGCGGGATTTGGCGGGCGGTTCATGGACAGCGCCGGCACCCGCTGTCTGCTGGACGACCCTGGATCGATCGCGGCCGGTCGCTACTGGTTGCACATGGTCTGGGACCGCATCGCCACGTGGGGGGACGGGTCCCCCAACCCGGCGATCCAGACCGGCCAGCTGGTCTTCACGACCGCGGCCGACCCCACGGTGCTCTATGCCGTCCAGCAACTCGGGTCGTCCGTGAAGTGGGATTTCATCCCCTGGCCGCGCTTTCCGACGCGCCGGGTCGGAAAGCTCCACGACAACTTCTACGCCATGGCGGCAAACGTGCCGGATCGGGCGGCCGCCTGGGAGGTGCTGCGCTTCATCGCCATCGAACCGCAGTGGTCGCGCTTCTATATGAAATTCGGCCTGGCACCCCCGATGTTTGCCAGCCTGATGCAGGAGTGGTACGCGGTACTGCGTTCGACCGCGCCCATCCTGCGTGGTAAGCACCTGGAATATTGGGGCGAGCCAACCCTGCGGGGTGAGGGCATCTACGACTACGCCTTCTTCAAGTATCAGGCGGCCCAGGCGCTTGCCCTGCTCCAGGCGACCTGGACGCAGGTCTGGAACCGCCAGTTGTCGGTGCACCAAGCCTTCCGCCAGGTGGCGGCGCAGATCAACGCCCTGCAGAAGGCGGGGGCCACCGCCACGCCCCCTCCGACCGCCCAGCAGCAGATCGCGGCGGCGCATCGCGCCCGGGCACGGCTCCAGACGATGTTCACGCCCTGATACGGGACGCGCCGGCGGGTCGGCATGGAGAGTCCAGGCGACGCCGGGCGGGCTCCGGCGTGCGCGGCACATGAATGTCGCGCAGCCCGGGTCCGTCCGGCGCCTACCGCTCCGAGAGGGGCAGATCTCAGACCGAAAGGGGCGAAAGCCTGGTCGGGCGGACGCGTGGAAGACCGAGTGATCGGTTTGTACACATGTTTCCAACCGGGTGCGCCTGTGCACGGTTCACGGGCAGACGCACGTGGTGGCACGATCTTCCTGGAAGAGCGTCGGGCGGCGGCGGTGCGGATGGCCGACGCGCGTCAGACGGGTGAGCGATCGGTCACCAGCGAGCGGCGCCTGGGGGCGAGAGGTCCCACGATGCGGCAGGGAATCTGGGGTGTGGTGCGGATACCACCAGGGGTGGCACGTCGGCCGAGGATCCATGCAATGCGCATGGCGGCAGCGCGGCGCGGCAAGCCCCAGCCACGACCGACATAATCCCGCGTCGGGCGGGCCCCCCGTCGCCGTACGGGGCCGTGGCCCGGCCATGGCGGCTGGGTGCTGCACGCCGAACGCTTCCGGTCCGTTCGGCGCCGACCCGTCGCCCGATCGGTCGTGGTGGGGCTGCCGGCAAACACCCACAATCTGTGTGGGACGCGGTTTCAAAACGGGGAGTGGGCGGCAGATCGTCCGGTCGATGTCGGCGGGCGGCTGCGCGCTTTCGGTCATCACGATCCGGCGCGGGCCCGTCTGCGTCGGTTCGGACCACATCCTGTGCGGCAAGCCCCTGGGTGCGGCACGCGGTGTGACCTGCGTGCTCAGACCGGCGCGACCGCCGTCGGTGCGGATGCCCGCGTCCGCGCAGCGCGTGCGGAGGCGGGCAGCGGTTCGATACCCATCGCTCCTGTGGGCGAGAGCCGGTGGCAGATCGGGGCGGGCCGACGCGGACCTGGAACATCGCGTATAGGCACGGTTGCCAAGCCCTCTTCTACCGGACGGCCCGCGTTCCGGTTCCAAGGTTTGGTCTGCGGTTTGTGAACGGGCGCGGGGTTGCGGCTGGCCGACGAGGCGGCGGCCTTCGCGTCGGTCGCGGTGGGCGCCATGGTTTCGACGTTCGTTCGAGGCCGATCGGTTTGAACCTTGACGGTGGGCCGGCGCGGGGTGGTCGCTGTGCCACGCGCGCTGGACGCCGCCAGGTCTATCGGCGGCCCAGGCAGGAGGCGAACCATGGAACCTCGGAGCCGCAGGACGCCTCGGGTACGACGCTGGTGGCCAGGCCTTGCGCCGATTCTCGGTCTCGCCCTCGCTGCCTTGGTCATCCTCGTGCTTCCCCGGTTGCGGTCGCGGCCGCAGCCGCAGCCGCAGCCGCAGCCGCGGAACTCGCCCGCTGCAAGTTCCCATTCGACCGCGCGCCCTGCGCAGGTGACCGCAGGCCGCTGGCCGGCCGCACGATACTCGCCGGCATCCCCGCCCCCCCCTTGGTCCGGTCCACTGCCGTATCCGGTGCTGATCGCCGACGAGGGAAATGACCGCATGATCGAGGTGGCGCCCAACAAGCGCATCGTGTGGCGCTTCCCCCCGCGGGCGCACGGCGGCGAATCCAAGACCCAGGGCGTGCCGGGGGACGACGCATTCTTCGGACCCCACGGTCGGACCATCACGACGAACGACGAGGACCAGGGCACCATTGTGCGCGTCAGCTACGACACGCGTAAGGTGATCTGGTTTTTCGGCGTCAAGGGTCAGTTGGGCGGCGGCCTGCACCACCTGAACTACCCCGACGACGCCTATCTGCTGCCGGACGGCAACACCATTGTGGCGGACATCAAGAACTGCCGCGAACTTACCATCAGTCCCTCCGCCAAGATCATCCGTTCCTGGGGCCGGCCCCAAACCGGGTACTGCCGGACGGATCCGCGCCACGGCCTGTACGGGTATCCCAACGGCGACACCCCGCAGCCCAACGGCGACATCCTGATGAGCTTTATCAGCGGCGACAAGATCGCCCTCCTTTCGCCCCAGGGGCAGGTGATCTGGGAGGTGACGTCCCCGGATCTCTACGGCGGCTACGTCTCAGACCCCCAGCTCCTGCCAAACGGCAACGTCCTGGTCGCGGGCTACGGTAAGCCGGGCGCTCTGGTGATCTTCAACCCGCATACCGGCGCGGTTGTTTGGCAGTATCACGTCACGTCCGGGCCGGGGGAGCTTGACCACCCGTCGTTCGCCACGATGCTGTCCAACGGTAACGTCCTGCTGAACGACGACTACAACCACCGGGTGATCGTCATTGATCCGCACACGAACCGGATCGTGTGGCAGTACGGGCACACCGGTGTCGCCGGGAGCGCTTACGGGTATCTGCATCAGCCTGACGGGGTGGACGTCGACTACTGGCGAAACTGGCAGGACTGGCAGAAGACCCACCCCGCCGCCAGCCCACAGAACGGCACCAGCCTCTGATCGACGCACCCGGCGCGCTCGGCGATCCGAATGGCGGGCTGCCCGCGGCCGTCGCTGGCGGAAGGGGATGCATCGCCCGCGATGCGGCCACCGCCGATGGGTGGACCGTGTGTGACGGGAGCCGCGCGCGGCAAGGTGCTGGACCGCCTGAACGCGCGAAATCGCTCGTTACCGGTGTCGTGGGCCTCGGGATGGGGCGGGCATCGGTATGCCGCGGGTGTGGGATGCGCGTCGCGGGCGGCGGGGGGCCACGCCAGCGGCGCGGGGCGTGGCCGCGCGGGTATTGCGGGTATTCTCCCACTGCTGCCCAGGCGGCCCCCGGCGGTCGAAGTCGCCGCGGCTGCGCAGGGATCGGGGGTAGATTCTGTTTGTTAAAATCTCAGCAAGTATTGGCCTATCCCAATAGTTTGCGTATGCTTGGCAACTCCCAACCGGGCCGGTAGGATGGATTTGCGGATGTTCCGCCACGACGCCGGCCACACGCTGCGGTCCAGTGCGGGGGGCCCGAGACTCCCGTACTGCATCGGCCAAGCCGAGACGCGAGCGCGTGGCGCGGTGGCCCGCAACAGGCCGCAAGGCCCATCGCCGTAAGGAATCGCGCCACAAGGCGCGTACCGCTAGCGGCAGGACTCCAGCACGGCGGGCTCCACCCACGGGCAGA
>DAHWHT010000003.1 GCA_027335515.1 Clostridia bacterium | reverse complement strand
GGTGGCGGTTCGGCCCGCGGGGGTTGCGCCGCCGGCGCGGCCGGCGCGGCCGGCCCCTGCCGCCGTGCCGGCCGCCCGCCGCGACCCATCCCTGCCGGGCTGGCGCCTCGTGGGGAATGTGTCGCTGTCGCCGCTTGGCTCAAAGGCCGCTGCGCTGTGGCGGCTTCCGGGTGACGGCGCCTATCTCTTCCACCCTGCCCGCCGCCCGGCCAAGGTCTACCGTTTTTCCGTCCGCAGCGACGGCCTCGTCGACTTCTACTTCGGTTGCAATCCGCAGGGTGCGGGTACGATGTTTCGGTTGGACACCCGCGGTGGCGGCAATTGGAGCGGTTTTGCCCGCACGGCCTCCTGGGCGCACTGGCAGGCGCCCGCGCGCGGTTTTGTGGCGCCGCGCTCGACCTGGGTGGCCGTGCGCCTGACGCTTTCGGGATCCGCGGTCACGGCGGCGGCCCGCTGGTCCGGCGGCGGCAGCACCCTGGTGCTGCATGGCTTTCACGCCGCCGGCGGGGCCTACGGCTTCCAGGGTGATGCCCTGGGCGGCGGCAGCGTCAGCTTCGTGCGCGGCTTCCACGCCGGGTAGGCGGGCGCCGCCGGCGCCGCTCAGGCGTCGGCCGCGCAGCGCAGCCCCATGTTGCCGGTGGAACTGTCGGGGGTGTTGGCCGTGCGCGCCGCGACGCGGTAGCGGTTGCAGTAGGAGAGGTGGCAGAGGTAGGAGCCGCCGCGGATGACGCGGGCCGACCCGAGCGGCGGGCCCTTGGGGTTGTCGCGCGGACCGATGCGGTGGTAGGTGGGGCTCCACCAGTCGGAGCAGAACTCCCAGGTGTTGCCGGATGCGTTGTGCAGCCCATATCCGTTGGGGGCGAAGGCGTCCACCGGGGCTGTCCCGCGGTAGCCGTCCTGCCCGCTGTCGTGGTCGGGGAAGCTGCCCTGCCAGGTGTTGCAGCGGTGTTCGCCGTTCGGGCAGAACGCATCGCCCCAGGGATAGGTTGCCTGCTCCAACCCGCCCCGGGCGGCGAACTCCCACTCCGCTTCGGTGGGCAGACGCGTGCCGGCCCAGGCACAGTACGCGACGGCGTCGTTCCAGGAGACATGGACCACGGGGTGGTTGGCGCGCTCGGCGAGGTCCGACCCCGGGCCTTCGGGGTGGCGCCAATCGGCCCCGTGGATCGCGAACCACCAGGGCGCCCCGGGGGGCGAGGCGGGGTGCTGTGCCGCGAGTTCCGGCGCAACGAAGTGGCGGAAGACGAAGGACCACCCCAACGCTTCGGCCTCCGTGCGGTAGTCGGTGGCGGCCACGAACGCCGCGAAGCGCTCGTTGGACAGCGCATAGCGGTCGATGCGGAAGGGGGAGACGCGGACCTGGCGGACGGGGCCTTCGCCATCCGCCTCAAAGGCCACGGGGCTGTTGGTGCCCATGAGGAAGGCGCCGCCGCTCAACGCCACCAGCGTGTCGTGCTTGGGCAGGGCCGTCGGGGTCGGCAGCGCCGCGTGGTCGCGTGGCGCGCCGGTCGGCAGACCGGCGGCGGCGCGGCTGGCGGCGCAGCAGGGCGCGGGACCCGGTTGCTCGCTCACGGGGCATCCCCTCCCGGCGCGGCCCGCAGGGACAGACCGAGCAGCCCGTCCTCTCCCGCCGCGAACGGCGTGGCCGCCTGCTCAAAATACTCCATTCCCCGGAAGCGAGCCTGCAGCGAGGACTCGTCACCCGTCCACAGGCTGCGGTCCAGCCCGGTCTGGGAGCGGTGGGCGCGAAAGGCGGCCAGCTTGCGGTCGGCCACCGGGGACACGTCCACGGCCGTGATCTGCTCCGGCCGCAGGCCGTGGCGCTGCGGATCGCGCGCCAACTCGCGCCCGGCCAGCCAATACAGCTGCCGGGGGGCGTAGGCGGCGAGGCCGGCCGCGGCATGCTCCGGATGCCAGGATGCGTCGCCGGCGCGCCGCCAGGCCGTGGTGGCCGCGCGCCCGATGCTGCAGTGATCGGTGTGGCCGCCGCGCCGTTCGTGGAAGGTCAGCATGCCGTCCGGCCGCAGGCGGCGCACATACCGTGCCACCTCTGCCGCCAGCCCGTCTTCGTCTTCGAACTCCAGGCATTTGTCGCGCAGGCCCATGAAATGGAGTTCCTCGATGCCCAGCGCCGCGCACGCCGAGCGCAACTCCTGCTCACGCAACTCCGGCAGCGACTCACGGTTGGCGAACGGTGGCACGCCGAGCCGGCGACCGTGCTCGCCCCGGGTGGCACAGACCAGCCGCACGCGGCCACCGGCGGCCGCGAATGCGGCCAGGGCTCCGCCGCACAGAAAGGTTTCGTCGTCGGGATGCGCCAGGACCACCAGCAGGCAGGGTCGCATGAGCGGTCACCCCCTGGTCGTCTCGGGCTCAGGCGGGGAATGGCTGCAGGCTCAGCTCCAGGGTGCGGGGAGCCGCTGCTCGGCGTCGCCAAAGGCCAGCAGCATGAGCCGCCCCTGGGCGTCCACTTCCCAATGCGTCAGGTCCTCCAGCCGCACCCATGCGTCCGCCTGGCAGCGCAGGGCCACCCGGTAGCGGCCCTCGCCACGCAACTCCGCCGCCACCACCTCGAAGCGCGCGTTGCGGACAAAGCCCCCCGGGATGCACTCGGCGTGCACGTAGACGCCCTGGCCGGCGAAGCGCGCCAATGCGGCGCGCACCGCCGCCGGATCGTCGTGGATGGGACGCACGTCCCCGCCTCCTCTGTGGGCCCGGCTTCCAGAAAGCCCGTTCAGGTGGACGGGGTCAGGAGTGCCGCCGGCAGTTCGACGGCGCGGATCTGTTCCACGTCGGGCAGCGCGCGCAACTCGCGCAGGGCGGCGTCGTCCGGCGCGTCGTCGACGGACAGCACCATCAGCGCCGCGCCGCGGGGGGCACTGCGCCCCACCAGCATGGCGGCGATGTTGACCCCGGCCCGCCCGAGCACCGTGCCCACGCGCCCGATGATGCCGGGCCGGTCCTGGTGGCGGGTGAACAGCATGCGCGGCGTCGGGGCGATGTCGATCGGCAGCCCGTCCAGGTCGGTGACCCGCAGGCTGCCGTCGCCCCCGATGTGGCCGGCGACGGTGCGGGTGCCGTCGCCGCAGGCCACGCGCAGTCGGAGGCTGCGGGGCTGTGCGTCGCGGCTCTGGGAAAGGGTGACGCGGACCCCCTGGCCCTGCGCGAGCGAACGGGCGTTGACCAGGTTGACGACGTCGTCCACCGTGCCGACGAGCATGCCCTTGAGAACGGCCGCCGTCACCCACTCCCCGCCGCGGCCGGGCAGCTCCGGGACCAGGACGTCGATGTCGCCGAGCCGCCCGCCCAAGGCCTGGACGTAGAGCCTGCCGAGCACCTCGCCCAGCGGCACCAGAGGCTGGACGACCTCCCAGTCCCGTTCGGAGAGCGCCGGCAGGTTGACCGCCGTTTGCACCGGGTTTCCGGCGAGCACCGCCTGAACGTAGCGGGCGACCTCGCGCGCCGATGCCTCCTGGGCCTCGCGGGTGCTGGCCCCCAGGTGCGGGGTCGCCACGACGTTGGGCAGGTGCACCAGCGGGTTGTCCGCCGCCGGTTCCTGCTCGAAGACGTCGATCCCCGCGCCGCCGAGGTGGCCGGAGGTCAGCGCCTGATACAGCGCGCCCTCGTCGATGATGCCGCCGCGCGCGCAGTTGAGGACCAGCGCGCCGGCCGGCAGGGCCGCGAGTTCGCGCGCCCCGATCATGCCGCGCGTCTGGGGGGTCAGGGGCGTATGGACGGTGAGCACGTCGGACTGCGCCACGACGGCGTCGACGGTACCGAAGGCGATCCCCATGGCCTCGGCGCGTTCGGCCGGCAGGAACGGATCGTAACCGCAGACGCGCATACCGAATGCCTGGGCACGGCGGGCCACCTCCTGCCCGATGCGTCCGAGTCCGACGACCCCGAGCGTCTTGCCCCGCAGTTCGGTCCCCACAAAGGCGGTGCGTTCCCAGCGGCCCGCCCGCAGGGAGGCGACCGCGTCGGGGATGCGGCGCGCCAGCGCCAGCAGGACGGCGAAGGTGTGCTCGGTGGCCGCGATGGTGTTGCCGTCCGGCACGTTGACGACCACGACGCCCTGCGCCGTGGCCGCATCCACGTCGATGTTGTTGACGCCGACCCCGGCCCGCCCGACGACCGCCAGGCGGCGACCGGCGCGCAGCACCTGAGCCGTCACCTCGGTGGCGCTGCGGACGATGAGCGCGTCGAATTCCGGGATGAGGTCCAGGAGTTCCTCCGGGGTGCAGCCGGTCCGGCGCACGACCTCGTGCTCCTGCTCCAGGATGGCCAGGCCCGCTTCGTCGATCGGTTCGGTGACCAGGATCCTCGCCACGGTTCCAACCCCCCGCCCCCTGCGGACCATCCGGACGGCGCCGTCAGACCAGGCCGGCAGCGCGGGCGGCGGCCTGGGCCGCCGGCGCCGCGCGGTGGGCTCCCGCCGCGCCCAGGCCGGCGAGGCTGTCGTCCAGCAGCGCAAAAAAGCGCAACAGGTCGGAACCCGCAAGACCGCCCATGTGCCCGATGCGCAGCATCTTGCCCTTGAGCGGGCCCATACCGCCCGCGATGGTCGCCCCGCGCGCCTCCAGGGCGGCGGACAGGTCTGCAAAGGCCACGCCCTCGGCCAGCCGAGCCGCGGTGACGGTGGGGGACGCGTCGGCCTCGCTGGTCAGCGGCGGGAAGCCGGCGGCGGAGAAGGCGGCGCGCGCCGTGGCCGCCATGGCCTTATGGCGGGCGAACACCTGCGGCAGGCCGGCGGCGAGGATGCGCCGCAGGGAGGCATCCAGCTCGTACCACAGGGACACCGCCGGGGTGTATGGGGTCTCGCCATGGTCGGCCATGGCCCGATACGGCCGCCAATCCCAGTAGGCGCGGGGCAGGCGTGCCCGCTCTCCCGCCTGCTTGGCCCTTGGCCCGACGCCGATGACGCCCAGACCGGGCGGGGTCATCAGTGCCTTCTGGCTGCCGGTGATCACCACGTCGCAACCCCAGGCATCCATGCGCAGGTCCGCGCCGCCCAGGCCGCTGACCGCGTCGACCAGCGACAGGGCCCCGTGCTCCCGGACGGCCGGCAGCAGGGCCGGAAGATCGGCCAGCACGCCGGTGGACGTCTCGTTGAAGGTGATCAGCACCCCGGCAAAGCGTGGACCCGGGCCGGCGGCGTCTTGCGCCAGCCGCCTGGCCACGGCATCGGGGTCCACCCCGCGCCCGTAGGGCGTCTCGAGGCGCTCCACCTCCAGGCCGAATGCCGCGGCGATTTCGGCGAAACGTTCGCCAAACGCCCCCATGGACAGCGACAGCACCCGGTCGCCGGGGCTGAAGCAGTTGACCAGCGCGCACTCCAGTACGCCGGTGCCCGAGGCGGGCCAGACGAACACCTCGTGTTCCGTCTGAAAGACCTGGCGCAGTCCCACGTGGACCCGCTTGTATAAATCGCGGAAGGGTTGGCTGCGGTGGTTGATCAGCGGGGACGCCCCGTAGAGGCGGACCTCCCGCGGCACCGGCGTCGGTCCGGGAACGAGCAGCAACTGCTCGGGAATCGCGGGGTCGTCGATGCGGGCCTGGGCCTCCTCAAGTCGGGCTGCCGGGTCGTTCGGCATGCCTCGCGCCCTCCCTCGGGCCGGCCCTGGGCGCGGCCGGCACGCCGTCCTATGTGTGGGGTCAAAACAACAAACCCCGCCCCGGCGAGGGGCGAGGAGCGTGTCCTCGCAATACTTCTCCCCCGGACCGCAGCGGTCTGGGCCCGTCCCCGCTCGGAGCGCCGGCGCGGTCGCGCGCGACCTTCGAACCGCACGGCAGGATCACCGTGGTCAACCGCGCTTCACGCTAGCACGGGAGGGCCCGATCGTCAACGCGCGCCTGCGCGGGGGGGAGCCGCACGAGCGCACGAGGGTTTACTCGATGCTACCCAGACATATCCAGAGATACCCGGGGCTGGGAAAACCAGGCGAACGGCCCTGGGGTCCGGTGCCGTGACCTGGCCCCTGGTGGTTCGTCCGCCACCCACCTCTCTTTGGCCGGCGGACCAACACGATCTGTAGGGTACTTGTCCATGTGGGGAGGCGAACCGTGCCATGGTGGGATGCAAGCGTATCGCGCCCGGGCCCCCGCTGCACCATCCCCACCCTCCGCCCCTGCGCCGGCTGGCACCCGACTCCAGATCCCTGATCCCTGCGACCGTCCTCCCTCAGCCCGCCCCTTCCTCGACCCCCGTCTCCCGAAAGTCCTCCGAGTCTTGGATATCCCCATCCACGGCGTCGACGCCACGCTCAACCAGCCGGCGGGCCGACGCGACGACGGGTACGGCCGCCATCGCGGTCAACGCCCCCAGATAGAACGGGGTATGCACGCCGTATCGTGCGGCCAGCGTGCTGGCTACGAACGGTGCGACGCCGGCGCCGAAAAAGCGCACGAAGCTGTATGCCGCCGAGGCGATCGGGCGCGGCACCGGCGCCACGGTCATGGCGGCGGCGGTCACCAGGGTGTTGTTCAGGCCGATGAATGCGCCGGTGAGGATGACGCACACGATGAGGATGGTGCGATGCTCGGTCCACGCAGCGATGGCCAGCATGTCCAGACACATCAGCACGAGACTCAGGCAGAGGCTGAAGACGGTCCCGATCCTGCGTTCCAGCCACGGGGCGACAAACACGGCGAACAGGGCGACGAGGATCCCCCATCCGGTGAACACGAAGCCGAGCTCGTGGACCGAGATCCGCATCGGGTAGGGCGCGCAGCCGAGGATCGTGAAGAACGACCAGTTGTACAGCAGCGCGGTGATGGCGACGGTCAACAGGCCGCGGTGCCGCAAGGCGCGTAGGGGATCGATCACCGACGAGCGTCGCGGTGGGAGAGGGGTCGGCGGCAGGAGGGTGACGACGGAGATCAGGGCGATGCTCATCAGCACCGCCACTCCAAAGAACGGACCGCGCCAACTGATGCCACCGAGTTCGCCGCCCAGGAGCGGGCCCACGGAAATGCCGAGTCCAAGGGCCGCCTCATACAACATGATCGCGCCCTCGAAACCGCCGCTGGCGGCGCCGACGATGACCGCCAGCGCCGTGGCGATGAACAGCGCGTTGCCGATCCCCCAGCCCCCGCGGAACCAAACGATCTGTCGCACGCCAGCGGAGAGGCCGGCGAGCGCGCTGAAGGTGACGATTAGGCCGAGGCCGGTCACCAGTGTTTTTTTCGGTCCGATGCGTGAAGAGACCCAGCCGGTGATCAACATCGCGAACGCCGTGATGAGGAAGTAACTCGTGAACAGCAGCGATACCTGCGCGGCCGTGGCGTGCAGTTGTTTGCGCAACAGCGGCAGGATCGGATCGACCAGGCCGATGCCCATGAACGAGACGACCGCCGCAAACGCCACCGCCCAGACGGATCTGGGCTGGCGCAGCAGGCTGCCGCGGCCAGCGTGCGGGAGGCTCGCAGATGGTGCGGCGTCAGGCATTGGTTTGCACTCCGTCCTTCAGAGAAGTCGGCTGTTGGGCATCGCGGGCATCGCGACCCTGCAGCGTGAGTGCCGTAAGCGCCTGGGTCATCGCGCGCAAAGCCGGGACCGCCTCCAGCAACGCCCGCTGTTCGGCCGGAGTCAGCCGCGTCACGAGGTCGGTCAGGAACTGGATCCGGGACGACCGGCGGCGGTGCAGCGTCCGACGCCCGGCATCGGTGATCGCGACCAAGACCACCCGGCCGTCGGCCGGGTCGCGCCGCCGATGCACGAGGCCGTGCCGCTGTAACCGGAACAAGAGCGTGGTCATGGACGGTTGGCTGATCTGTTCGCGCCCTGCGAGGTCCGTGACCGCAATCGGACCGCTGACCGCCAGTGTCGCCAGTGTTCCCAGTGCGGACAGGCTGAGTTCCCGCAGGGGGCCAAGGCGGGTCAGATGTCGGGTGAGTTCCTCCAACACCGTGGCGGCGTCCTGCGGCGGGTCCGGGCGCTCCGCTGGCGGTTGCATAGCTCTACTATGCATCTACATAGGGGCACTATGCAAGTCTGCCGAGGGTGGTGGGGTGTGCCGCATGATGGTGGTGTTCGGCGGCGGGGTTGCCCAGGCGGCTGGGGGAAATGGTTTCGGACCGGTTGCGCGGCGCGTCGGCTGCGGACGGAGGCGGCCCACCCGCGTCAGGGGAGCGGTTGGGTGTCCCCCGGGCCGGCCTGCGGCGCCGCGTTCAGCGGGACATCCAGGGCGGGGGAGGCATGGGCATCGGCGGGCCGGCTTTCGCCCCCACCGGCCGCGGGCACGTCGGTCGGCCGGCTTCCCCCGCGGTGCCGCATCCGGCGCCGACGGACCCGCCGCGTTTGCAGCCACTCCGGCATGGGGGCATTCGGGGCCGGGGTGCGGTAAAAGATGGCCGCCACGGCAAACAGGCAGCCCATCAGGGTGATGACCCCGATGCCGTTGAGCATCAGCGGCAACGACAGCAGGCCGAGGATGACGGCCTGCACCACGGTCAGCACCGGCCTCAGGGGTCCTCCGCCCATGTTGATCAGCAGCAGCACGGATACGGTGGCCAGGGGCAGCGGCAGGACGGCCCAGTGCTGGCCGATCATTCCCAGAAACAGCGCCGCCAAGAGGCCGATGCCGGCCGAGATGCCGCACAGTCCCACCCGAGGGTCGCGCGTGGCGACCACCCCCCCGGGTCAGCCTATCCGCGCGGGGGAAGTCGGGCAAGCCGGTCGCGGACGCCGGCGGGGATGCGGGGCGGCTCCTGGCTCGCGACAAGAGGGCTCGGCCTTCCACGGGCGAATGGATGCGGGGACGGCGCCCGAAGGTGCCGGTCTCCGCCGCGAGGGGGCGACCCGGGTGTCCGACCTGCGGCTTGTCGTGATCACCGGACTTTCGGGAGCCGGAAAGACGGAAGCCAGCCGGGCCCTGGAGGATGCCGGTTTCTACGTCGTCGACAACCTGCCGCCGGCGCTGATCCCGACGTTTGCCGAACTCTGCCGCCGCGGCACCGCGATCGACCGGGCGGCGCTGGTCGTGGACGTGCGCGGCCGGGAGTTCTTTGCCAGCTTGACCAGCGCTCTGGCCGCCCTGGAAGCGGAAGGGGTGCCCTACCAGATCCTCTTTCTGGAGGCGGACGAGGCGACGCTCATTCACCGCTACAAGGAATCCCGGCGGCAGCACCCGCTGGCGCCGCACGGCCGCGTTGCCGACGGGATCGCAGAGGAGCGTCGTCGCCTCCAGCCGCTGCGCGGCCGGGCCCACCGCATTCTGGACACGGGATTGCTGCGGCAGGGGGAACTGCGCACGCGGATCCGGGAACTGTTTGCGGCCGAATCCACGTCGCGCCTGCGGATCACGGTCGTGTCCTTCGGGTTCCGCAACGGCTTGCCGCAGGACGCCGATCTGGTGCTGGATGTGCGCTTCCTCCCGAATCCGCACTACGTGGAGGCCCTGCGCGCGCACAGCGGGCGGGAGCGGGCGGTCGCGGAGTATGTGCTGCGTTGGCCGGTGACGCGGAAGCTGCTCGAAATGACCTATGGCTTCCTGGATTTCCTCCTGCCGCATTATCAAACGGAGGGCCGGGCCGAGTTGGTGGTCGGCGTGGGCTGCACCGGCGGGCGCCACCGCTCGGTTGTGCTTGCCGAATCGATCGGAGAGCATTTGCGCGGTCTTGGGCGTACCGTCGAGGTGGTGCACCGCGATTGCGACCTGCCGCTTGGCGAGGACGACGCGGCCGGTGACACGGAGCGTCGCTGAAGTCCGAACCACCCTACCTGCTGAGGATCGGGGGGCCACCCTACTGTGCGCCTGTTGCGTTGGCTGTATCCGGGGCTTCGTATCAAACGCTGGCTCGCCCTGTTTGCGGTGGCGGTGGTCTTCCTGGGTTTCGCCGTGGCCTTCAGCCTCAATCCCGGCGCGGTGCCGGCCCTGGCCGCCGCGGTGGCGCGGGCCCTGCGGCGGCCGGACGGGACGATGGTACCGCGCTGGGGCCTGGCGCTGGCGTTCGGTTTGGCCGGTCTGGCGGCTGCCATGGTCGCCCTGCGCGGGGTGGCCCTCTCGGTCACGGAGGCCCTGGCCCCGGCGGCGACGGGCAGCCTGGGCGAGTTCCTGTACTGGCGCCGACAGGTGGCGCGTGGTCCGCGGATTGTCGCCATCGGCGGTGGCACGGGCCTGCCGGTTTTGCTGCGCGGTCTGAAGGCCTATACCGGCAACCTGACCGCGGTGGTCACGGTCGGGGACGACGGCGGCAGCTCCGGGCGGCTGCGCGGCGAACTGGGGATCCTGCCGCCGGGGGATATTCGCAACTGCCTGCTGGCCCTGGCGGACACGGAGCCTTTGATGGAAGAGCTCTTCCAGCACCGTTTTCAGCGGGGTAGCCTCGCCGGCCACAGCGTCGGCAACCTGCTCTTGGGGGGGTTGTCCGAGGTTACCGGTGATTTCGTGGAGGCGGTTGCCGCGGCCAGCCGCGTGCTGGCGGTGCGCGGGCGCGTCCTGCCCTCCACCGTGGAGCACGTCACCCTGGTGGCGGAGATGGAGGACGGCCGGGTGGTGCGGGGCGAGACTGCGATCGCGGCCGCCGCGGGCCGGGTGCGGCGGTTGCGCCTCGACCCGGAGCAACCCCGCGCCGTTCCGCAGGCGGTGGCCGCCATCCTCGAGGCCGATGTGGTCGTCATCGGGCCGGGCAGCCTCTACACCAGCCTGCTGCCAAACCTTTGCCTGCATGAGCTGCGTGATGCGCTGCACCGCAGCCACGCCCTGAGGCTCTTCGTGGTCAACGTCATGACCCAGCCCGGCGAGACCGACGGCTATACCGCCGCCGATCATCTGGCCGCCCTCCAGGCGCATATCGGTCGACCCGGCGTGGATGGGGTGCTGGTCCACGACGGCCACATCCCGGCCGAGCGTCTGGAGCCCTACCGGGCCCAGGGTGCCGGTCCGGTGGCGGCGGCGCCCGACCGATGCGCCGCGCTGGGCGTGCGGGTGCTGGCCCGCAACCTCGTGCGCGGGGACGGCCTGGTGCGCCACGATCCCGAGTTGCTGGCCGCGGCGGTCGTGGAGGCCGCGTTGGAGCACCTCGGACCACCCAACACCCGTAATCTTCTGGATCACTACCTGCTGGCGGAGCGCCTGCGCCAGGGCCGCCGCGACTGCGGCTCGGGCGGCTGAGGCGCGGGCGGCGGGGAGGGACGCGCGTGCGGCGGGACGCGAGCTTCGCCCAGGGGGTCAAGGACGAGCTGTGCGCCGTCCCGGTGCGCGGCCGCACCCTGGATGCCGAGTTGCACGGCCTCTTCCGCGCCGCCGGATCCCTGCTGGTCGGCCCGGCGGGTCTGGGCTGCGAGATCCGCGCCGGCCGGGCGGTCGTGGTCCGTCGCGCCTACCGCCTGCTGCGGGCCGTGGGGGAGCGGCCCACCCTCGCGGTGCGGCGGTCGGCCGGTCCGGGAAACCGATTCGTCTGCCGGGTGGCGACGGCGGGTCCGTTGCTGCAGCGCGTCGGGCTGGTGGATCGCCGCGGTCGGCCGCGCCCCGGGATACCGTCTCCGCTGCGGCGCCCGGCGGTGGCGGCGGCGTTGCTGCGCGGCTTTTTCCTTGGCAGCGGCTCGGTGGACGACCCGCGGCGCGACCACCACCTGGAGTTCGAAGTGGGGGAGGCGTGGCCACCGGTGCTGGACGGTCTGGTGGCCGCGCTGGCGGGTTGCGGGCTGCCGGGGCACCGCAGCCGTCGGCGGGGGCGCGCGGTCGTCTATCTGAAGGACGGCGCGGCGATCGCCGAGGCGCTGGCCGCGATGGGGGCCGGCAACAGCTATCTGGCGTATGAGGAACAGCGCATCCGTCGCCAGATGCGCGGCGAGGTCAACCGTGTGGTCAACGCCGAGGCGGCCAATCTGGACAAGGCGGCAGCCGCCGGGGTGGCGCAGGCCGCCGCCCTGGAGTGGCTGGCCGCCCGCGGCAGGCTGGACGGCCTTTCCCCAGGCCTGCGCGCGGTCGCCGACGTCCGGTTGCGCCATCCGGAAGCGAGCCTGCGGGAATTGGGCGCGATGCTCAACCCGCCGCTGAGCAAATCCGGTGTGCAGCACCGCCTCCGGGTCCTGAGTCGCCTGGTGCCGGCGGGCGGTTTTGGCCGAATACAGGAGGGGGGGAGCCGGCAGACGAACTAGCCCGGGCAGGGTGCCGCCGTGCGCCGCGTTGCAATGTGGGCCCATGTGCGACAGGATAGGCGGCGGACAACGCCCGCGGGTCCGACGGTGCGGAGGTCCGGTGAGAGGAAGGCGGAGACGTGCCACGCGATGCGGCCGCCACGGTGGCGGACGGGCGGCGGTCGGCCGATGTGTTCGCGACCGTGGCCCCAGGGCTTGCACGGGTGGAGGAGCGCTTGCACGGCGAACTGGGAGAGGCCGAAGGCATGCTCTCGACGCTGGGCACGCACCTGCTGGCCGGTGGCAAGCGGTTGCGCCCCGCCCTGGTGCTGCTTTCCGGGGCGCTTTCCGGTGCCTCGCTTGAGCGGCTGGTGCCGGTGGCGGCCGCATGCGAGATTGTCCATATGGCCACGCTGGTGCATGACGATCTGGTCGACGCCTCCGACCGCCGGCGCGGCCTGCCCACGGTTCACGCCAAGTGGGGCGTTCCGATGTCCGTGCTGATTGGCGATCATCTCTTTGCCAAGGCATTTGCCATCCTGGCCGCCGAGGGCGACCCGGTCGTGGTGCGGCTGATGTCCGATGTGGTTTCCCACACCTGTGCCGGTGAGATCGAGGAGATCTCGACCGCGTGGGACCTGGACGTCAGCCTGGAGGGTTACATGGGGCGCGTCGAAGGCAAGACCGGCTACTTCATCGGGGCCTGCTGCCGCATGGGGGCCGCGGTGGGCGGGGCGCCGGCCGCCGTCGGCGAGGCGCTCGGCGCATACGGGCTGGGCGTGGGGGACTGCTACCAGGTGGTGGACGACCTCTTGGACCTCACGGCCAACGAGGGGGTGCTCGGCAAGCCGATCGGCTCCGACCTGCGGGCCGGAGTGTATACGCTGCCGGTGGTGTGGGCGCTGCACGGCACCCACGGAGCGGAGTTGCGCCGCCTGCTCTCGGAGCGTCCGGTGTCGGATGCCGGCGTGGTGGCCGTCCGCCAGCTGCTGGAGCGCTCCGGCGCCCTGGTGCATGCGGCGCAGCAGGCCCTGACGCTGGCAAGACAGGCCCAGGGTGCGTTGGAGGTCCTGCCCCAGGGGGCCCAGCGCGACGCGCTGCATCGCTTGGCGGACGAACTGACGCGCAGGGTGTCCTGAAGCGTTCAGGAAGGGGGAGCCGGGGTGCGCGCTAGGGTGCACGGCGGGCGCCACCACCCCGCGGACGGAGCGGCACGGACGTTGCCGGACGTGGCGGTCAAGCGGCTGCCGGTCTATTTGCGGGCCCTGGGCGAGTTGGCCATCGCGGGTCAGGAGATCGTATCGTCGGCGGAACTCGCGACCTACACCGGCCTCACCTCCGAGCAGATCCGCAAGGACCTCGCCATGCTGGGCGGCTTTGGCACCCGTGGCGTGGGATACCAGGTGGACCGCCTGGGCGCATCCATCCGCAGCTGCCTGGGCCTCGACCGTGAGGTTCCCGTGGCCTTGGTGGGCGCCGGCCATCTGGGAACGGCCCTGGCGCGATACAATGAAAGCCGCCGGCAGCAGCCCCGCATCGGCGCCATTTTCGATGCGGATCCCGCCAAGGTGGGCCAGCGCCTCGGCGGCGCCGTCATCCGCGGCATGGACGAGATCGATGCGACGGTGCGGGCCCTGGGCATTCGCATGGCCATCATCGCGGTCCCGGCCGTGGGGGCGCAGGGGGTCGCGGCGCGCGTGGTGGCCGCCGGTTGCGACGTGCTTTTGAACTTTGCGCCGGTGCGGCTCGATCTGCCGGCCGAGGTGCGCGTGCACAACGTGGATCTAGCGATGGAGTTGGAGTCCCTCGCCTACTACGTGCGGCCGGGCGCACCGGGGGTGGAGGGGGAGTAGGCGGGGCGAGCGACGGCACCCGTCCGGCTGGACCGGGCGGTGCCGCCTGCGGCGCCGACCGGGGGGGTCGCGGTGCCGCTTCTGGCTTTCGCGCGCCAGCTGGCGCCGGTGAACCTGTTGCAGGCGGCAACGACCATTGCGGATATTGCCATCGTCGCCTATGCGATCTATCGGTTGCTGACGTTCATCCGCGGCACCCGGGCGGTGGCGTTGCTCAACGGCCTGATTCTGCTGTTTGGGGCCACCTTCGTGGCGACGCGCCTCCATCTGCGCGCCACATCCTGGCTGCTGCAGCGGGTGGAGGTCGGCCTCCTCGTGTCCCTGCCGGTCGTCTTCCAGCCGGAACTGCGGCGGGCCCTGGAGCAGGTGGGCCGCGGACGGTTTTTCACGCGGACCCTGCCCGAGGAAGGCCCCCAGGGGACGCAGGCGATCGTGTCCGAGCTGTGCCGCGCGGCCGGTGTGCTTTCGCGCAACCGTATCGGCGCGCTGGTCGTCCTGGAGCGTGAGACCGGCCTTGGGGACATTGCGGAGACCGGGATTAAGTTGGATGGGCTGTTATCGTCCGAGTTTCTCATCAACATCTTCATTCCGAAGACGCCGCTGCACGACGGCGCGGTGATTGTGCGTGGCAACCGGGTGGTCGCGGCGGCCTGCTTTCTGCCGCTGGCCGAGGCGCAACCCCTGGCGGCGGACGTGGGCGGCCGCCACCGGGCCGCGCTGGGCATCACCGAGCACTGCGACGCCCAGGCGTTGGTGGTTTCGGAAGAGACCGGTGCCATCTCCCTGGCCAGTGCGGGAAGGCTGATCCGCGGCATTGACATGGACACACTGTCCGAGATGCTGGACAAGGCGCTGCAGCCGCCCCAGATGATCGGCCGCCAGCCGCTGCGGGGAGGGGGCCAGGGTGGATAAGCTGCTCGGTAATGAACTTTTCGTCAAGCTGCTGGCCGTGGTGCTGGCGGTGCTGATCTATGTGCAGGTCGTGGGCCAGGGGGTCGGCGCGAACGTGCAGCGCACCGTCGTGGGCGTGCAGTTGGGGTTTGTCAATCGCCCCGCCGATCTGGTCATCCAGGGGTGGCAGCCGCGCACCGTCAACATCACGGTGAGCGGTTCCAGCGCCCTGGTCAACGGCCTGCTGCCTTCGAGCCTCGGAGCCTCGGTCAACCTCGATGCGGCCCGCGCGGGCACCTCAAAGTATTACGTGAACGTCGCCGTGCCGCCCGGGTTGACGTTGGTCAAGGCGCAGCCCCAGGACGTGACCGTGGCGACGGAGGCTCTGAGTGAACGCGATACCGCGGTGCAGGTGCACGTGCGGGGCGTCGTGGGGACCGGCTTCGGGCTTGGGTCCCCGACCCTCTCGCAGAAGCTGGTGGTGCTGCGGGGTGCGGTCTCCGCCCTCGACCAGGTGGTCCAGACGGTCGTGACCGTCGACGTGCAGGGCGCGCGCGCGCCCGTGCGCACCCAGGCGGTGCCCGAGCCCCTGGACAAGCAGGGCAAGCCCGTCAAGGGGGTGGCGGTGGTTCCGCGGCACGTCCAGGTCACGGTTCCCGTGGCCCCGTCCGTTCCCCAGCGCCGGGTGCCGGTGCACCCCGTCGTCAGCGGCAGTCCGGCCGCCGGGTACCACGTGGTCTCGGTGCGGGCGAGTCCCAGCAGCGTGGACATCCTCGGGACGGGGTCCGTGATCGCAGGCCTCAAGAGCGTCCGGTCCCAACCGCTGCCGCTGAAAGGGGCGACGCATACGCTGCAGGCTACGGAGCTGCTCGTGGCCCCCAGCGGTGTGGAGTCGGTGCAGCCCGGAGAGGTCCAGGTGACGGTGACCATCGCTCGAGGCTGACGGATGCGGGGGTGCACAATGGCGGGTGCGAGGTTGTTTGGAACCGATGGCGTGCGCGGTGTGGCCAACCGCGACCTGAGCGTGGAACTGGCGGTTGCGCTGGGCCGGGCGGGGGCGACGGTGCTGGCCCGGCGCGCGGGCCGGCGTCCGCGGATGCTGATCGGGCGCGATTCGCGCCGGTCCGGGGACATGCTGGAGGCCGCCCTGGCCGCCGGGGCGATGTCGGTCGGCGCGGACGTGCTTCGCCTGGGGATCGCCACGACGCCTGCCGTGGCGTATCTGGTCCGCGTATTGGACGTGGATGCCGGTGCGGTGCTGTCGGCGTCGCACAACCCGGCACCGGACAACGGCATCAAGTTCTTCAGTCACGACGGCTATAAGCTGCCGGACGCCCTGGAGGATGAGATCGCCGCCATCGTGACCGGCGGCCGCCAGACGCCGCGACCGGAGGCCGCGGCCCTGGGGTATGCCGAGGACCGCGGCGGGGAACTTGCCCGCTACGTCGACTTTATTGCGGCCATTTCGGGCAGGCTGGACGGGCTGCGGCTGGTGTGTGACTGCGGCAACGGGGCCGCGACCGCGCTGGCACCCGCGGCCCTGCGGCAGGCCGGTGCGGCGGTGGAGGCGGTGGCGGCGTCCCCGGACGGCATGAACATCAATGCGGGCTGCGGCTCGCTCTATCCGGCGCGTCTGGCCCGCGCCGTGGTGGAACTGGATGCCCATGCCGGCTTTGCCTTCGACGGCGACGCCGACCGGGTGATCGCAGTGGACGAGCGCGGCCAGACGGTGGACGGCGACCAGATCATGGCGATGCTGGGCCTGGACCGGTTGCGCCGCGGGCAGCTGCCCGGGTCGACCGTGGTGGGCACCGTGATGAGCAACCTGGGGCTGGAAGTCTGCCTGCAGCGCGCCGGGGGGCGGTTGCTGCGCACCGCGGTGGGTGATCGCTATGTGCTGGAGGCCATGCAGGCCGGTGGCTATGCCCTGGGGGGCGAGCAGTCCGGCCACATCGACCTTTTGGAGCACCATACCACCGGGGACGGGCTCCTGACGGCGGCCCTCGTGTCCGCGCTGCTGTGCCGCAGCGGCGAGTCCCTTTCGTCCCTGGCGGCCGTCATGCCGCACCTGCCGCAGGTGCTGCAAAACGTCCCGGTGCGCGGGCGCGTCAGCCTCGACGACCACCCGGCCATCGCGGCCGCGGTGCGTGCCGCCGAGGGTGCGCTCGGCGAACTCGGTCGGGTCTTGGTGCGGCCTTCCGGTACGGAGCCGTTGGTGCGGGTCATGGTCCAGGGTGGCGATGAGGTCGCGGTGCGTCAGGCGGCGGCGCGGATCTCACAGGTAGTGGCGGCGGAGATCGACGGCGTGTAATCTGTGGCGAGGGCACGCGGCAGGGGGGGCCGGGTTGGAGGGCGTCGGGTCGGCACAACCGCATAGGAGCGCCTGGACTCCGCCGCCTGGCGGAGTTGACGAGGAGAGGGGTTATCGAGGCATTCGGCGGATACCCTCCGGCCGGTCACGGCCGACAGCCGTTTCGCAAAGCCCGCGGGTGACTGCGGGGACAAGGGAACGGCGGTGACGGATCCGCGCCTTGGCGCGCGGGTCGGTAGCGCATTGTTGTGCCCACCGTCGGCTTCCCATCTCCGTCTGCCCGTCCGCGGACGCCCAGAACCGCCGCAGACCGCGGGTCGCCCGTGGCCCTGGTTTGGCGTGCGGCTTGGGGGGGTGGTGCGGATGTGCGGGATTGTGGGGTATGTGGGCGCAGGACAGGCGCTGCCCGTCCTGCTCGACGGACTGCGGCGCTTGGAGTATCGGGGCTACGATTCGGCCGGTCTGGCGGTCCAGGGGGACGGCGGCCCGGTGGCGCTCACCAAGCGCAACGGCCGCGTGGACGTGTTGGCGCAGGCGGTGGCGGCCGCCAACGGGACCTTTTCCGCAGCGCGCACCGGGATTGCGCACACCCGTTGGGCGACGCACGGTTGCCCTTCGGAAGCCAATGCGCACCCGCACGCCGACGAGGCCGTGGCGGTGGCGGTGGTCCATAACGGCATCATCGAAAACCATCAGGTGTTGCGCGCCGAGCTGGCGGCGCGCGGCCATGCCTTCCGTTCTCAGACCGACAGTGAGGTCGTGGCCCACCTGATCGAGGAGGCCCTCGCGGGCGCAACGGGCACGGACGCGGGTGCGCGCCTGCGTGCGGCCGTGACGACCGCCTGTGCGCACCTGCAGGGTTCATACGCCCTGGCCGTCCTTTGGCGGGGTGCCCCCGGAGTGATCGTCGGCGCGCGCCACCAGACGCCCCTGGTCGTCGGCTGGGCGCGCGGGGCCATGCTGCTGGCCAGCGACGTCGCGGCCCTCTTGCCATATACCCGCGAGGTTCTGCCGCTGCGGGATGGCGAGGTGGTGGTTTTGCGGGCCGATGGCGCCACGCTCCACGCGGCGGACGGCGGCGCATTGCCCGCACCCCGGCCGACGCGCGTGCCGTGGGACCTGCCAGCGGCCGAGCGCGGGGGATTCGCCCACTTCATGCTCAAGGAGATCCACGAGCAGCCCCAGGCCCTAGCGGAAGCCCTGCGCGGCCGGCTCGGACCGGGCGGACCCGTCCTGGCCGAACTGGACGATGCCTGCGCCGCCGCCATCATCGCCGCCGACCGGGCCGTGCTGGTCGCCTGCGGCACGGCGCACCACGCGGCCCTGGTGGGCCGGCGGTTGTTCGAACGCTGCGCGGCGCTGCCGGCCGAGGCGGACATCGCATCGGAGTTCCGCTACCGCGACCCCTTTGTGGGGGCCCGCGACCTGGCGATCGCGGTCAGCCAATCGGGCGAGACGGCCGACACCCTGGCGGCGCTGCGCGAAGCCGTCGCGCGCGGGGCCCACGCCCTGGCCGTCGTCAACGTGGTGGACAGCGCCATCGCCCGGGCGGCCCGCACGGCCCTGTATACGCAGGCGGGCCCCGAGATCGCGGTTGCCTCCACCAAGGCCTATACGACGCAAATCGTGGTGCTGGCGCTCGCCGCAGTGCAGGCGGGTCGGCTGCGCGGCACCCTGGACGCCGCCGCCCTGCAGACTTGGGGCGGGGATCTGGCGCGGTTGCCGGCATGGGCCGAGGCGGCCCTGGCGCTGGAGCCCCAGGTGGCGGACCTGGCCAGGCGTCTGGCGACCGCCCACCACTGCTTTTTCCTGGGCCGCGGGCTGGACTGGGCCACGGCGATGGAGGGCCAACTCAAGCTCAAGGAGGTCTCCTACCTCCACGCCGAGGCATACGCCGCCGGTGAGCTCAAGCACGGTACCCTGGCGTTGATCGAGCCCGGCACCCCGGTGGTCGCCCTCTTCACCCAGCCCGAGTTGGCCGCCAAGACCGCGTCCAACGTCGCGGAGGTGAAGGCCCGGGGGGCGCGCGTGCTCGGCATCGCGGCCGCGGGTCTCACCGGATTGGTCGCGCCGCTGTGTGACGACCTGGTCGTTGTGCCCGATGTGCCCGCGCTGCTGGCGCCGGTGATCGCCGCGATCCCACTGCAACTGCTGGCATACCATACGGCCGTGGCGCGCGGCACCGATGTCGACAAGCCGCGCAACCTCGCCAAGAGTGTGACGGTGGAGTGAATCGTCGGAGCGGTGGATGCTCCGTGGGGGAGCGAGGGGATACAAGATAAGAGTAAGGAATAAAAAGTCCAACTGGACGGACTTGCTGGTGGGACGACGACGAATAAGGGATCGAACCGCCCATATCGGTGGTTCGGAAAAATAATCTCAACTGTGGAGCCCAGTGGTTCGTTGCGGAAGAATCCGAATTGGAAGAGACCCCCTGCGCCTTGGGTTGGGCGCTGGGGGTCTCGGCGGTTGCGAGGGCACTACGGAGCCGTGAAATTTTAAATGTCGGGGCGAGCGAGCGCTTTTTTGGGGCAGCGGTTGGTCCATGCATACATAGCTGTATATATCAGGTATCACCGCCCTTT
>DAHWHT010000375.1 GCA_027335515.1 Clostridia bacterium | reverse complement strand
CCGCATCCGGGGGTGCCGCGGGGAGGGGCGTCGGTGGCACAGGCCGCCGGCGCCCCTTGCGCATGGGTGGGCTCCGGTCCCCGGGGTGCCGCGGGCGCGTCGGGTGCGGTGGCCCCGGGTATTGTGGGGGGGGGCTCCCGCAACGGCCCAGGTGTGGCGGATTTCGCAGGGCGCGCATAAAAGCCGCGATCGCTGGAACCATCCTCACCGGAAGCCAGAGACGGGAGGGATGGGCGATGGGGCGGCATACCGGCCCTTCGACCCTGCAGCGATGGTGGATGCGGGCGCGGGGCTGGAGCGGGGTGGCCGGGCGCCGGGGCCGGCGCGCCCTGATTCCGGTCGGACTTGGCCTGGTGGCGGCGGGGGCCTACGCCGTGGTGGCGCTGATCGGGCATGGGGGGACGCGTTCGGTCCCGTCCCGCCCTGCGACGGCCCGACCGACCGCCACGGCCACCTCAAGCCGCGCGTCGGCCTCGGCCTCGGCGAGCGCCTCGCTTGCGGCGCGACGCAGTGCCGCCCCGACGCCGCTGCCGGCCGTGGGGACCCGGGAGCGCAGTCAGGGCACGGACGCCGTCGGTCCCAGTGCAACCCCGGCGGCCGTTCACACCAGCGGCCGTTTCGCGACCGGGGCGGGCGGCGGCCGCAGGACCGGGGCGTCCACCGCTTCCCGCGCGACGACCAGGGTGAACACCGCCGCGACCACTGCGGCCTCCCAGGCGAATGCCGGCGCAGCCGCCGGCGGCACCCCGTCGCCGACGTCCACGCGGGGTTTGGCGACCGCCGCGGCGGCGGTCACCGGACGCACGGCGGCCGCGCCCCCGCCGCTGCTGATTCCTCCGGTGGTGGGCCGGGTGCTCTCGGGGTTTGGCTGGCAGTATTCGAAGGTGTTCGGTGATTGGCAGGAGCACACCGGGGTGGACCTGGCCGCCCGCGTGGGGCAGACGGCGGTGGCTCCGGGGGCGGGACAGGTGTTGGCGGTCCACCGCGACAGCCTGTGGGGTTGGGTGGTGAGCATTGGACTGGACCGCGGCTATTCCACGAACGTCTCGGGGTTGGCCAGCGTCCAGGTGCGCGTTGGCCAGGCGGTGCAGCCCGGCACCCCGCTGGGTGCGGTGGGTGAGGCGCCGCCGGCCGAGGCCGGTCTGGCGCCGCACGTGTTCTGGCAGGTGTTCGCCGGATCGCGCGCCCTGGATCCGGAGCTTGCGACGGCGCCGGCGGCTGGATAGCGCCAGTCGGCGCGTCGTCGCAAGCCGCGGTCAGCGGTAGAGGGCGACGCGCCCGCAGCAGCAGGCGGCGGCTGGACCAGGTCTCGGCCCGCACGTCGCGTTCGCTGCCCACCATGGATTCCAGGTGACGTACCAGCACAGGCATGCCCGCCTCCTCGCTCCAGATCCCTGCTCCGCAGTCCCTCTGGGGTTCCACGCGCCATCGGCCACCCGTTGCTCAATGCGTCGCGACGCACTGAGCAACGGCTGCGGCCAAGATGTCGAGTCCTTCGCGCAGCGCCTCGTCCGGGCCGGTCAGCGGGGGCAGCAGCTTTACCACCTCGGATGCCGGCCCGGACGTTTCCACCAACAGGCCGCCCGCGAAGGCGCTGGCGCAGACCCGCTGGGCCAGGTCGGGCGGCGTGCAGGGCAACCCGAGGATCAGGCCGCGACCACGCACCGCGCCGATCGCGTCCGGGTACCGCGTCCCGCAGCCATCCGCCCAGCCGACGGCCACGCCGGGCCGTCTCGTCGCCCAGGCCGCCGTCCCGCCAGAAGGTGTCGATGGCCGTCCGGGCCGTCACGAACGCCGGGTTGTGCCCGCGGAAGGTGCCGTTGTGCTCGCCTGGTTCCCAGGCCCGGTCCAGGTCCGGCCGGATCAGGGTGACGGCGAGCGGCAGGCCATACCCGCTCAGGGACTTGGACAGGCAGACGATATCCGGTTGGATGCCCGCGAACTCAAAGCTGAAGAACCGCCCGGTGCGGCCGCATCCGGCCTGCACATCGTCGATGATCAGCGGCATGCCGCGCCGGCGGCAGATGGCGGCCAGCCGTTGCAGCCACGCCGCGCTGGCGGTCGCCAACCCCCCCTCGCCCTGCACGGTCTCGCAGATGACCCCGGCCAGCGCCGGCATGCCACTGCCCCCGTCGTCCAGGAACCGCTCGAGGTAGTCCAGAGTCTCGCCGCCCTCGGGGAGGAAACCGGCGAACGGGACGGAGACGGCGCCCTGCAACGGCAGACCGGCGCCGTTGCGCTTGAAGCGGTTGCCGCTGACTGCCAGGGGCGTTGGTGAAGGCGACGATGGCGTGGCGGCCGGTCGCCTTGCGTGCCAGCTTGAGCGCCACCTCGACGGCGTTGGTGCCGGTCGGACCGGGGAACTGCACCCGGTACTCAGATCCCGGGGAGCCAGCACGAGATCGCGCAGGGCTTCGAGGAAGGCACCCTTGGCCGCGGTGGCCATGTCCAGGCTGTGGGTGATGCCGTTGGATTCCAGGTAGGCCAAGAGCGCCGATTTGAGCGCTGGGTGGTTGTGCCCGTAATTCAAAGCGCCGGCTCCTGAAAAAAGTCCACATATCGCTGTCCGTTGGTGTTCCAAATATACGGGCCCTTGGCCTTGGAGAATACCGTCGGAAAGTTGCGCACATAGCTCCGGACATCGGATTCCATGGATTCGATCACTTCGAGCTCAGCAACGCGTTCGACCGCGGTCTGTCAAGAAAGCATCGCAAGTATATCCCTTATACACCGGGATACACAAGTAGAGTTATGTAGTAGACGTGGTATGTGAGTTGTACGCTACATCTCAAGACGCGCGCGCCAGCGTGCCTACGTTACACGAGCTTACTCCCGTCCTCAAAGGTCGTAAGTGTGTCCATGCAGCCGTCACGACGAGTATGGATGAGATAAACAGCCGTTTCGCGCCGCTGGTGAGGTTTCGTGGCGCTTGCGCGACTGCAATAGCGGAATGGGACGTGCAGTGGGCATGGTGGAAGATAGTGGCGTTCATAAGCAGCAGGCGAGATCTGCGCGGTCGCTCCGTCCGGGTCGTGCGCCGGTTCACGTGGATCGCCCCGGGAGGGTCACGGTGCGGTTGGAGAGGGTCTGCCGTCTTGGGGCCGTACATATCGATTGGCTAGACGTTTCGGAGGGACGGGGGGCGAGCCCGTGAAGGACCATATCTGGAAGCGGGTTCTGGAAAGGAGTCCTTCGCGGCCACAACGCCGCCGGCGGCCGTTTGCGGGGTCTGGTCGGGCGTGGCGGCCGCGATCCCCCTCCGCGGCAGGGCAGGACTCCAACTGCGGGATGCGGAAAGCGGGCTCTGAACGGTGGGGCGGTTGGAGGTATACGCGTGCCGGGTTTGGCGGTGCATCTGGAGACCCATTTGCGGGATCGTCCCTTTCCCGAGCGCTGGCGGATCAGCAAGGCCCTCGGGTTTGCCGCCTGCGAGTTTGTGTGGCGGGGCAAGGACATGGCGCAGGCAGCTCAACTGCAGGCGGAAACAGGGCTATCAGTGACCTGCATGGGGGGAACGACGGGTGGAGCGCCCGGCCACGGCCGGCCCGCCCTGATCGAGCCCCAGGACCACGCGCAGCTTGCGGCCGATGTGGCCGCGGCGATCGGCGCCGCGCGCGCCGTGCGCTGTTCGAATCTGGTCATGGTGCCCGGCGACCGGGTGGCCGGATGGTCGGAGGCCCAGCACCACGCGGCGGTCGTCGCCTCCCTGCGCACGGTGGTGCCGCAACTGGAGGCCGCGGGGATCACCGCGCTGCTTGAGCCGCTCAACAGCCTGGTCGACCATCGCAACTGCTGGTGTGACACCTCGGCCAAGGCCTTTGCGGTCGTGGAGGCCGTGGGGTCACCCAGCGTCAGGGTGCTGTATGACCTGTACCACATGCGGGTCATGGGGGACGATCTTGATGCCGTCGTGCGCGCCCACCATGCGCTGATCGGCTACTACCACATCGCCGGGGTCCCCGGACGCCATGAGCCGACGGGCGGCGAGGTGGATTTCCGGCCGGTGCTGGCAACCATCGCCGCCACCGGATACCGCGGATTCGTCGGGTTGGAATACGGGCCGTCCATCGACCCGGAGGCCTCGTTGCGCGAGGTGCGCGCGGCCTTTGCCGATCCCACCTGACCGCCCCCGCCGCGCTTGCGCCCACCCCCGGGTCGGTGGGCCTCAGGGGCTCCCGCGGCGCTCACGGGGGCGCCTCAGTCGGTCGAGCAGGGGAGGTAGGGCGCGCGCCGCCCGCGGGCTGGCGGGCGCGCCGATCGGCAGTGAAGGTGTTGATCACGGGGGCTGGCGGCAGCCTCGGTTCCGGGCTTGCCGCCAGCCTCGCTGCGCGCCATGCCCTGCGGCTGTCGGACCTGAATCCGGTGGAAACGGCGGCGGAGTTCATCCAGGCCGACGTGCGGCGGCGCGAGGAGGTCCTGGCCCTGGCGGAGGGGATGGATGTCGTCGTGCACACGCCGGCCTGGCACGGCATCCACCTGCGGTCCCGCGGTCAGGATGCCTTTTGGGATCTGAACGTCGATGGCACGTTCAACGTGTTTCAATCCGCACTCGCCCATGGTGTGCGCCGGGTCGTGTGGATTTCCAGCATGTCGGTGCACGATCGCAACAACATCTACGGCTTCAGCAAGGTGATCGGTGAGGAACTGTGCGCCTTCTATCACCGCACGGCCGGCATTTCCTGCATTCTCCTGCGCCCGGCGGATTTCACGCCGTATCCGAACCGCAGGCGGTATGGGGAACGGCTGCTGCGCGGTGGAGTGGACCGCAGGGATGTCATTGCCGCGGCGGCGCTGGCGGTGGAGAACACCGAGGCGACCTTTGAGGCGTTGCCGGTCCTGCGCCACGACCCGTTCACCGTTGAGGACGTGGCCGCCTGGGCGCGGGACCCGTTGGCGGTGCTGGAACGCCACCGCCCGGGTGCGGCGGATCTGGTGCGGCGCCACAACCTGACTCTGCCCGATCGCATCGGCCGACCCGACCCGGTCGCGACCCGGGAGTGCCTGGGCTACGAGCCGCACCACAACTTCTTTTCGTTCCTGGAAGAACTCGCGACCCATGATGCGGCGGGAGATGCCGAGGCGTGGCTTGCGGGCGTCTGACCACCGGGAGACACCGCCCGCGGCGTTGCGGGACCCAGGACCTGGAGATGCCGGCGCGCGGTTCGCCGCCGTTTTCACCGGTGGGCGCAAGTGGACCGCGGCCCCATACCCGCGCGTCCGAGAGCGAACGATCACGGCCGTCCGGGCATGCACGCCATCAACGGCTGGGTACGGCTGGGGGAGGAAGGAATTCAGGACCCAGGGCCGCGAACGATGGTGGCGCAACGGCACACGCGTCGCGCAGGACGCCCTGGATTGGGACGGGGCGGTTCGCCCCGCGGAACGATGTGAGCGATCCGAGGCGCGCGGGGGTGAGGGCCGGGCCCTGGCCCGCTCGGTAACACAGCGTCGCCGCGAGCAGGCCGATGGTGTCCGCCTTGGTAGGAGAGCCGCGGACCACCCTGCGGGCGTGAATGGCCCGCCGCGCCTCTTCGAAGGGTTCCCACTCCGTCTGGCTCAGCCGCACGGTCAGGCGCCGATCCCATCGTCGTGTGACCATCTGGGCATCCCCCTCACGTCTGGCGGACGCCCGGGGTTGGGGACTGAGTGCTCGGGCGCCGGGGGCCTGTCCCGTGTCCCGACCCAGCCCCGCCGGCACTCTTTTCGAGCGCTCACTCGCCTCCGACGAGCGGCGCGGGCCTTCGTGGCCAGCAGCCCCCGGGACCCACCTGCGTGTGGTCTGTCCGCCGCACCCTTTATACGAGGCCTTTGGCGGCCGGGGCGGGCCGCGGGGGGCAACTGGCCTCCGGCTTGGCCGAGGGGCTGACGGCGGCCCGTTTCCTGCCGACCGTGGTGGCCGATCGCACGCGGCGGGCGTTGGAGGCGCGGTGGCGGGCGTGGCTCGGGTGGGTGGCCGCGCGGTCCAGCGGTCACGCGACGCAGGCCGCCGCCTGGCTGGCCGCGTTCGGGTGCGCGACGCTGGGATGGGCTCTGGCCGCTTGGGGAGCCCGAGACCATTCGTACGCCCGGATCCTGACCCGCGTCCGAACGCGTTGCGGCGGTGCGGCGCCAGGGGGAGCTTGTGGCGGCCCTGCGTGGCGCGTTGGATCTGGATGCGGATCGATGCCGGGCGCGGTTGGCGGCGGCTCCGCCGTGGGTTCGGGAATGCGTCGGCCGGCAGTGGGCCGCGCGGGCGGCCGTTGGCGATGCGGTTACCCCGGACGGCAACCGGCGCGACGTGCGGTATGTGTTCAGTGACCAGGAGCGCCGCCACGGGTCGGCGCCCTTTGCTTCGTGGGTGGGGTTGGAGGCACCGCTTGAGGTGCGCTCGCGGCGGGCGCGGCGCCTGTGGCGTGAGATCCAGGCGCTGGAGGCGGTCTGGCCGCCGCCCGGACCGGACGGTCGGGTGCCTCCTCCATGAGCGCGGTCGGTCCTGCGGGTGCCCTCGGGCGCATACCCTGCCGGGACAGGCAGCGGGAGGGGAGCACGTATGGCGCGACCGTCGGAAGTCCAGGTCGTCGTGCAGGCGTCCCTTGCGGACAAGGTGCGGGCCATCCAGGGTCTGCGGGCCCTGTATGGGCGGCGGCTGCGGGAACGACTTGCGGAGGTGGCCGCGGGGGAGGCTTCGCGCGGTGGGCCGCGGCCGCCCGCGGGGCGTTAGGGGTGGCGCCGATGGGACAGACCGCGATTTATGCGCGGGTCAGCACGGACGAGCAGGCCGAACACGGCACCAGTTTGGACGAGCAGGTGCGCGTTTGCCGCCAGCGGTTGGCGCCGGGGGAAGAGGCGTGCCTCCACATCGACGCCGCGCTGAGTGGCACCACCCTGGAGCGACCCCAGCTGCAGGCGATCCTCGCTGCGGCCCGACGCGGGGCGCTTGCCCGTCTGATTGCCTACGACCCGGATCGGTTGTCGCGCAACGCCGCGCACCTCTTGCTCTTGGTGGACGAGCTGCGGGGGGCCGGGGTTGCGGTTGAGTTCGTCAACTTCGCGACGGACCTCTCGCCCGACGGCCGCCTCCTGTTTACGGTGCGCGGGGCCATCAGCGAGTTTGAGGCGCACCGCATCAAGCAGCGCCTGTACTCCGGCAAACAGGCCAGGGCGCGCGCGAACCAGGTATCGGCCGGCACCTGCATCTACGGTTATCGCCTCGACCGCACGGCCAAAAAGTGGGAGGTGGAGCCGCGCGAGGCGCAGGTGGTGCGCCTGCTGTTCGAATGGGCGGCCGAGGCCGGCACCTCGGAACTGGCGCGCCGCCTCAACGTGGACCACGTGCCCGCCCGGTTCGGGGGGTGTTGGAGCCCGAGCAGTGTCGCCGGCATCTTGCGCAACCCCACCTACCTGGGGCGCATGCCCCAAATGGGCGGCATCGGGTCGGTACCCGTCCCGGTGCTGGTGACGCCCGAGCAGTTCGAGCGGGTTCAGTCTGCCCGCGCGGCGCGCCGGACGCGGCCAAGCGGGCGGCCGACGCACCCCTATCTGCTCACCGGACTTCTGCGCTGTGCCGCCTGCGGCCGCTCCATGTGCGGCGGCTACGGCCGGCCCACCCGCCAAGGGGTCACCACGTACTACGGGTGCCCGGCGCGGGCCAAACCCCAGCGGGGACCGGATCGTTGTCCCAACCGCTATTGGCGCAGCGATCTCTTGGATACCCAGGTCTGGCAGCACGTCTTTGCCTGCATCACCGACGCCGAGGCCGTGCGCGCGGTCTGCGCCGTGGCGGGCGGCGACACCCAGCGGCGGGCGGAACTGGAGGGCCAGTTGCGGACGATCGAGCGCGACCGCGAGCGTCTGCGCGAGGAGCGGGAACGGGTGGTACGTGCCTTTCGCCGCGGGGTGATCGGTGACGAGGCGTTGGTCGCACAGCAGCGCGAGGTGGACGCCGAAGCGCGGATTCTGGACCATCGCCACGAGACGCTGGCGGCTCAGGTTCAGGCCGCGACGCCGCAGGCGGCCGGGGGCGGCGAGGCGGTGGTTTGCCGCATGCTTGCCGACGCGCACCGGCTGGAGGACATCGAGATTCGACGCTGTGTGTTGGCCGCCCTCGGGGTGCGCGTGTGTGTGTCCCCGGCGGGCGCCGTTCACGTCCGCCTTGCGGTGCAGGAGCCCTGACCGTCTTTGGGCCGCCCGGCCGACCGACGGGCGTTGCACGCTCCCGCCGGCGCACGCCGTGCCGGTGGTTTGCCGTACCCGGCCCGAGGTGCCCGTCGGTGTGCCGGCCATGTGGCGACCTGCGGTGAGGCCCGGTTGCGGCGGGCTCCGCGGGGCCAGCGTTGTGACGGCACCCGGCTCATGGAGGTGAGCCGTTACATCTCGCGCACCCAGTCGACGGTGCGCGAGACGGCTAAGGTTTTCGGAGTGAGCAAGTCGACGGTCCACAAAGACGTCACGGAGCGGCTGCCCAAGCTGAACCGCGACCTTGCCGCCCGCGTCAAGAAGGTGCTGGATACCAATAAGGCGGAACGCCATCTGCGTGGGGGGGAATCGACGCGCCGTAAGTATATGGACGAGGGGCAGCCGATGCCGTCCGAGGGGATGCCGCTACTGCACTGAAATCGGCGGCTGGCACCGGGGCGCTCCGGGAACCCCAAGGGTCGCGCTCCCGTCGCCTGCGCGGCGGCGGAGCGTGGCGCGGTCCCACCGCTGCGCCCCTCCCGCCGTTGCCGCAGCCGCCAACCCCACGGCGGGCGCACATCCGCGTTGCGCCCAGCCGTGCGTCCAAGTTCGACCACGATCTCCGGGGTGCAGATTCACATCCCCCGCCGGCAGGAATCGCCAATGAGACGCAAAATGGGACTATACTTGGGTCTTACTTGGGTCCTGGTCGGGGGCCGTCCGGGCCGGCACGGCTCGGCGGCGGGGGGCGACGGGATGATCCGTGGGCTGTACAGCGCGGCGGCCGGGTTGCTGGCGACGCAGTTGCAGGAGGGCGTGGTTGCGGACAACCTCGCCAACAGCGGCACCGCCGGCTACAAGGCACGCCACGTTACCTTTGCCGCCTTTGGCCCCATGGCCCTGGACCGGGTGGGATCGGTGGCGATGGCGGCGGGCGCCGCGCCGATCGGTACCGTCTCCAGTGGTGCGATGATCGACCAGACCGCCGTCAACTGGACGCCGGGCCCGCTGCGGGCGACCGACAACCCCATGGCGGCCGCCATCTCGGGTCCGGGTATGTTCGCAGTGCAAACCGCCCAGGGGATTCGCTACACGCGAGCGGGCGAGTTCCGCATCGACGGCGCGGGCCTGGTCGTCAACCCGGCGGGGGCGTCCGTGTTGGCCGCCAACGGGCATGCCCTGAGGGTACCCTCGTCGCTCGCAGGCTTCACGGGCGCGATCCAGGCCGACGGCACGGTCCGGGTTCACGGACAGGCGGTCGGTGTGGTCGGCGTGTTTGCGCCGCCGCAGGCGCGGCTGACCCCGGTGGGCGGCAGCCTGTTCGCGTTGCCGGCCGGTGCCCCCGCCCCCGCCGCCGTCGCGGCGACGCTGCGGCCCGGTTATGTCGAACAGGCGAATGTGGATGTGGTCGCCCAGATGGCGGCCCTGCTTCAGGTGCAAGAGGCGTATGCCTCGGACCAACGGGCGGTGCAAATCGCCAACCACACAATGAAGACCGCTCTGACCGACGTCGGATCGCTGCCCTGAGCGCCGCGCGGTAACGGGGGGGTGTCCGGGGTGTCCGGCAACCTTTGGATTTCAGCGTCCGGGATGGAGACCCGTGCGTGGCAGATGGACGCCCTGGCCAACGACGTGGCCAACACGGACACGGCGGGCTTCAAGGCGCAACTGCCGGTGGGTGCCGCGGTGGCGCCCCAGGCGGCCTATCCGGGCGGGTTGGCCAGCGGCCCGGCCGCTCCGGGGGCGGTGTTGTCCGGGGGCGGCGTCGTGCCGCAGGCCCTGCGGGTGGATTTCAGTGAAGGTCCCCTGCAGCACACGGGCCGTCCGTTGGACCTGGCCATCGTGGGCAACGGATTGTTTGCGCTGCGCAACGCCGCCGGCGCCACCGTATACACCCGGCAGGGCGCCTTCCTGGTGGATGCCGCCGGCAACGTCGTGGACGCCGCCGGCCGTCGGCTGCTGGGGCTCGGCGGCCATCCCCTGACGCTGCCTGCCGGCGCGGCGTCGGTGGCCGTCGACCGCGGGGGCGCCGTGTCCGCGCTGGTCGGCGGCCACCGCCAGACGGTGGGGCAACTTGGCCTGTCCGTGCCGGCCGATCCCCAGGGCTTGACGGGCGCGGGGCCCGGCGTCTGGCACGCCGGAGCGGCGGCCGGCGCTGTGGCGGTTTCGGCCCCTGGCAGCGGGGCCGCCGGTCACGTGGCCTCCGGATTCCTGGAGCAGAGCAACGCGAGTCTGACGACGCTGCTGCCGTCGTTGCTTTCGGTGCAACGGGCCTATCAGATGAACGCGCGGGCATTCTCGGTCGGGTTGCAGGTGTGGAATTCGGCGAACCAGCTCCTGGCGTAGCAAACGCAGGAATCCGACCCACCCTGCCGGAACCGCCCTGCCGACCGCCGCGACGCGGTCGACAAGGTGGTGGTATCCGGTGGCGGATCCGGGGGACGCCGGCATGTCGGCACAGGAGATCCTGCGGTTGCTGCCGCATCGGCCACCCTTTCTGTTCGTGGACCGTCTGGAATCCTGCGAACCGGGAAGGCGTGCCGTCGGCATCAAGTGTGTGGCGACGAACGAACCGTTCTTTCAAGGCCACTTCCCCGGCCGGCCCATCTTCCCCGGGGTGTTGTTGCTGGAAGCCTTGGCGCAGGTTGGCGCCGTGGCGCTCTTGTCGCTGCCGGAGTATGCGGGGCGCATTGCCTATTTCGGCGGGGTCGACCGGGTGCGGTTTCGGCGGCTGGTGGTGCCGGGGGATGTGCTGCGCCTGGAGGTGGAGATCGTCCGGCGCCACGGCCGTCTCGGCAAGGGCCGCGGCGTGGCGACCGTCGACGGGGCCCGCGCGGCGGAGGCGGACCTGACCTTTGCCGTCGAGGCCGGCGGCGAGGTTGCACCCCCGGGGTCGACGGCGTAACCTCGGGGGGTGGTGGCCAAAGCCACCGTCAACCTTTCCCCCGGGGGGCACACCATGATCGATGTCGCCGTGTCCACGCCGCTGTCGGCCCGTGCCCGCAACCTGGCACCGTCACCGACCATGGCCATGGACTCGCGCGCGAAGGCCCTCAAGGCGGAAGGCCGCGACCTCGTAAACCTGACCGCGGGGGAACCGGATTTCCCGACGGTGCGCGCCGCGGCGACGGCCGCCGTCGAAGCGATCCGCGAGGGTTTCACCCGCTACACCGAGGCGGCCGGGATTCGGCCGCTGCGCGAGGCGATCGCCGCCAAATTGGCGCGCGACAACGGTTTGCGTTACCGACCGGAGGAGATCGCGGTCACCCCGGGAGCCAAGTATGCGCTGCATGCGGCGATGCAGGTGTTGTGCGATCCGGGGGACGAGGTTCTCGTGCCGTCCCCGTACTGGGTCTCCTACCCGGAGCAGGCCAAGCTCGCGGGAGCGGTGCCGGTCGTGGTGCCGACCGCAGAGGCCGACGGGTTCGTGCTGCGGGCCGCGGATCTCGCCGCCCACCTGACGCCGCGCAGCCGGTTGCTGATTCTCAACAGCCCCTCCAATCCGACGGGGGCGGTGGTTCCGCCCGACGAGTTGGCCCGAATCGGGGAGATCGTCGCCCGCCACCCCCGCCTGTGGGTGCTCTCCGATGAGATCTACGAGCGCCTGGCCTACGACGGCATACGGCCGCAGAGTTTCGCGGCCCTGGCGCCCGAGCTCTGGGCCCGCACCGTCACCATCAACGGCTTTTCCAAGGCCTATGCCATGACCGGCTGGCGCGTCGGCTACACGGCGGCCCCGGAGGTGGTCGCGCGACCGATTGCGCACTTCCTGAGCCAGACCACGTCCAATGCGACCTCCATCGCGCAGGCGGCGGCGCTTGCCGCCCTGGGCGGGGCGGAGCCGGAGGTGGCCGCCATGGTGGCCGAGTTTGGCCGCCGCCGCGACTACATCCTGGGACGCCTGCGGGCGATGGACGGCGTGCGGTGCAGCACCCCCGGCGGCGCCTTCTACGTGTTCCCCGACATGCGGGGCGTGCTGACCCGGGGCGCGACGTCCGCCGCCGACGGTGTGGCGGACACCGAAACCCTGGCGATGCGCCTCCTGGAAGAGGGCGGGCTTGCCACCGTCCCCGGGGAAGGCTTTGGAACGCCGGGGTTCATCCGCATGTCCTACGCGGCGTCCATGGAGACGTTGGAGGAGGGGTGCAAC
>DAHWHT010000347.1 GCA_027335515.1 Clostridia bacterium | reverse complement strand
CCGTCGGCAGCGCCGTCGCCCAGCGCCCCACCAGACGGCGAGACGGAAGCGACGGTCGCGCATCGCCTGGCGGGGTCGGCGCTCACCCTGATCCGGGATCGCGCGGTGCTGCCGTTCGCTCCGGGCGGGCCGCGCGTCCGGGCGCTTGCGCCCGACGGGCCGGCGGCCGTGCTCGCGGCGCGGCTGGCCCGCTGCCTGGGTGACGACGACGCGCCGGAGGGTGGGCCAGAGGGTGGGACCCTGCTGCTGACCGACGGGGTCTGGCAGGAGCCCGAACGCCGCCGGGCCGCCCTTGCCGCCGCGCAGGGCGCCGTCGGGGTGGTCGCCGTGGGCTCTCCGGCAGATCTGGCGTGCTTTCCCGACAGCGATCTGCTGGCCGCCGTCTATGACGCAGGCCCGGCCACGGCGGCCTGCCTGGCCGCCGCCCTGCGGGGTCGCGCCCCATGGCCCGGCCGCCTGCCCCTGGAACTCGGCCGCCAGTTGGCCGCCGCCCAAAGTTCCCTGCCCTGGGTCACGACGGAGCAGCCATACCCCGGCAGCGCCGGCCTCGACCGACTGTCCACCACCGAGCTCGTGCAGACCCTGATCGCCGCCGAGCAGCGGGTCGCGCCGGCCGTGGCGCGCGAACTGCCGGCACTGGCAGCGGCGGTGGAGGCCGTCGCCGCCGCGCTGCGCGCCGGACATCGCGTCTTTTACGCGGGCGCCGGTTCCGCCGGCCGCATCGGGGTGCTGGACGCCTCCGAGGTCCCCCCCACCTTCGGCCTGGCGCCCGACCGCTTCTGCGCCCTGATCGCAGGCGGCGACGGCGCGATCCGCACCGCGGTCGAGGGGGCCGAAGACGATGCCGACGCCGGGGCGGCGGACCTGCGGCGGGCCGGTGTGACGGCCGGCGACGTGCTGGTGGCGATCACGGCCCACGGCGCGACCCCGTACGCGTTGGGCGCGGCCCGACAGGCCAGGGCCGTCGGGGCGACGGTGGTGGCCTTGGTCAACAACCACCTGCCGCCCCTGGCCGCGCTCGCCGACGTGGTCATCCGGCCGCTGTGCGGTCCGGAACCGCTGATCGGCTCCACGCGCCTCGGTTCCGGCAGCAGCGAAAAGCTGGTCCTCAACTGCCTTTCCACGGCCGCGGCGGTGGTCAACGGCCGGGTCCACGACAACCTGATGGTGGATTTCAAGGCGACCAACCGCAAGCTGGTCGCCCGCGCCCACCGCGTCTGTCGCTGGGTCACCGGTGCTCCCGAGCGCACGGTGGCCGCCGCCCTGACCGCCGCCGGCGGCGAGGTGAAGACGGCCTGCCTCTGCGTGCAAACCGGCCTTTCGCCGGAGGCTGCCCGCATGCGCCTCGCGCGGGCCGGAGGCTCCCTGCGGCGGGCGCTGGCGGACGGCGCGGGGCGGCCCGCATCGTGAGCCCGGCCCCGCGCCCCGATCAGACGCGCGCCCGACGCCGTGCCAGCAACCGGAAGGCCGCATACGCACCCAGGCCCACCGCGGCCCACGGCAGGATCCAGGCCAGGGCCTGCGCCGCGGCGAGCCCGCCGCGCTCCATCACCTGCAGCGAGGCGGTCAACGCCGCGCCCACCCGCCCGAGCGGCCGCACGACCCGTGGCAGGGTGACGACCGGCTGCGCCAGGAGGGTAACCGTGACCGTGGCCATCGCTGACAGGTGCGTCAACACCCGCAGCTGCCCCGTGAGGCTTTCCAACTGCGACTCCACCCCGGTCAGCGCGGACTGGATCCGCAGGATGTCTCCGACGCTGGTGGCGTGGCCCAGCAGCGTCAGGTAGCTCTGGCGCTCGGCGCTCAGGGCGCGGATCCTGCCCTGCAGGTCGACATACTGCGCCGTCACGTCCCGACCGCTCACCGTGGTGGAACGCACGTGCCCCATGCCGGCGATGCGCTTCAGCAACACCCCATACTGTGCGTGCGGCACCTCCAGCACCAGCGTCGCGGAGGCGTCGCCCGTCCTGCCCCCGGTGATCAGATTGGAACTTTGGATGTATCCGCCGAGGGAGACGGCGGCCGCGCCGATCTGCGAAAACGCCTGCGGGATGTGCGCCACCCGTACCGTCAGCGCCGCCGTCTCCACGATACGCCGTCCCAGGACCGAGCCGCCGCTCGAGCCCACGGAGCCGCCGCCGCTGGCCACCGCCACCGCCGTTGCCGCGGCGTGGCTCTGGGCCGCAGCGGGGCCGAGGGCGGTCGCCGCTCCCGCCACCATCGGTGCCCGGGCCACGGCGTTTCCCGCAACCATCGCCCCCGCCGCCGGCGCCGCTGCGCCGCCCGGCCGGCCAGACAGCACCCCCCCCGCGGCCCACACCGCCCCAACCACCGCCCCAACCGTCGCCAGCGCCAGCAGCCAGTACCTGCGTCTCATCGCGCCACCCCCCGCCGCCCGCCTTGCCCGCCCTGTCCCCGCGTCCGCTCCCACCCATTGGACGCCCGGCGCCTGGTGTGGTTCCCCACCGGCCGCGGGCGACCGAACGGCAGGTCGGGCGCGCCCCGCCGGGAATCCACCGGACATGCCCGGCAACCGAGGGCCGGCCGACCGCCCCGCACCCCTGGCCGCGGTGCTCGGAATCGGTAGCCGTTATGCCGAGCTCGGCATTATGGCCGACATGAGCGGAATACGCAGAGGAGGAAGGCGCGCGTGGACTGGCGCGACGACCGCATCGGCTCGGCGGAGCGCGGCGAAAACCCCATGGTGCTGGCCCGCCTGCGCAGCGGCTATGCGGTGCTGGGCGACACCCAATTCCTTCCCGGCTACTGCGTGCTGCTCGCGGCACCCCGCGCGACCGACCTGGAATCCCTGCCCGCGTGGCGCCGCCAGGATTTCCTCCTGGACATGGGCCTGGTCGGCGACGCCCTGCGTCTGGCCTGCCAGCCGCTGCGCGTCAACTACTCCATCTATGGCAATGCCGACCACTACCTGCACGCCCACGTCTTTCCCCGCTACGCGTGGGAACCCGCGCCGCGCGCCGCTCGGCCGGTCTGGCAGTATGCACCGGAGATGTGGCGCGATCCCGCCCACGCCTACGACCCGGCCGCCCACGCGGCGTTGCGCCAGTCCATCGCCGCAGGCCTGCGGCGGGTGCTCCGCTCCGCCTATGGCTGACAGGCAGCTGCGCGCACGCGCGCGGCTGGCCAGGGGACCGAGCGCCGCGCGCCCCCAACGGCGCCCTGCGGAGGCGGCGCCTCGAGCAAGGGCGGGACGGCGCTGGGCCGCAGCCCGTTTGCGCCGCCCCCCATCCCGGGCTCAGGCGTGTTCACCCGGCACCTCTGGACCGGGGCCAAAGGACGCGTTCGCAGCAGACCGCCACCAGGTGCGAAGCGCCCACCAGAGGATCGCCTCGCCGCTGAAGTACAGGGCGCCGAGCAAGACGACGAGCGACAGCGGGCTGTGGGGGCTCCAGCGCGGCAGGACGGTGAACCCCACGCCCAGCACGGCCGTCAGGGTGAGGGCGGCCACGGCCGAGGCCCCCGGATACACGCACCCAGAGCCCGCGCAGAGCAGGCGGCCCCCCGCCCACAGGGTGGCGGCGTAGAGGGCGAACCAGAGCGGCGCGAGGGGGCCCGGAACCCCAAACCCCCATAGATACAGGCCCCACGCGCCCGCTGCCGTCAGGGCGCCGACCCCGACGAACGGGCCTGTGGTTCGAAGCAGGGGCAGCAGCGAGAGCCACCGGGTGCCGATCGCGCGCAACCGTGGCGGTTGCATCCACCACGCGGCAATGGATCGCCAGTGCACAGCCATCCACACAACACACCAGACCAAAAGGACTGGAACGTAGCGGGCCCCGCCGCCCACCACGCCGCAAAGCAACCCGGCCAGGGCGACGGCGCCGCCAAAAAGCGCAGGCCAATACTCCGTCGGGGTGGCGGGCGCGGTGGCGAACGACTGAGCCAAGGTCACCACATCGCCGAAGTTGGCCATCGCGCGCCGCTGCGCTTCCACCTCGGGCAATCCGGACGCCAACAGTGCGTCGCGGCTCGCTTCCAGATGGGTGCGAATCTCCCGCCGGACCTCGCGCGCCCGCTGGCGGTCGCGAATACCCTCCGTCAGGTCCTCGACGTATTCATCCCATTGCAAGCGCAACACCCTCCCGCATGGCCAGCACTCGGCGCACGGCGGCGGCCTCGCGCTCCCATAGCCGCTGTTCCTGAACGAAGCGCCGTCGCCCGGCGTCGGTCAGGCCATAGACCTTGCGCCGGCGTCCGTCCGCCGCTTCCCAGTTGCCGCAGACGAGGCCGGCCTGTTCCATCTGGTGCAGGAGCGGATAGAGAACGCCCTCGCCGAGGGAGAACACCTCGTCTGAAGCGCGCTCGATGCGGCGGGCGATGGCATAGCCGTGCAAAGGCGCCTCCCGGAGCACACCCAACACGAGCAGGACCACCCGCCGCCCAAGTTCATCGTCTCGCCCAGCCACCCGCAGGACCTCCTTTTCAGATGCATCGACTTCTGATACATCGTAGCCATGCGTATCGGCACCGTCAACCGGCGGCCGTTCGCGATCGAGACACCCGCCGGGCCAGACGAGGGCACGCCGGGGAAGAACGCCCCGCGTCAAGACGCGGGGGTGTGGTCCAGCCACCCACAACGGACCCAACGGCGGGTGGCGGGGCGGATGCAGTGAATCCGGCCCGGGCCTTCGAAGCCGCACATCCGAAGGCGTTCCGCGCCTGGTGTGGGCGGCGGACCGGACCCCAGCGGACCACCCCGCCGTCCATCCGGTGGCCCGGCCTAGAGCCAGCCCCGGCGCTTGAAAAAGACGACCAGCAGGGCCACCACCGTGACCTGGCTCGCGACCCCCAACACCCAGAAGGCCGTGGGACTCGTGATGTGCGAGGTGAGCAGCGAAAAGTTCTGGCCGAAAAAACCGGTGATGAAACTCAGGGGCAGAAAGACGGTCGCAATCAACGTGAGCTGCTTGGAGATCTCGCTCTGGCGGTTGGCCGTCGCGGACAGCTGCACGTCCAGCGCGCTGTTGGTCAGGTCGCGCGTGGTGTCCGCCTGGTCGATCACCCGCACGGCATGGTCATACACATCCCGGAAGTAGGCGGCCTGGCTTTCGGAAAAAAGCGGCAGATCCCCGCGCATGATCGGCGCCAGGATTTCGCGCATCGGCACCGCGGCGCGCCGGAACCGCTGGCCGTCCTTCTTCATCGAAAAGATGGCTCGCAGCACCTCATCCTGTCGCGGCCGCGGCGAAAACAGCAACGCCTCCACGGCGTCCACCCGCTCCTCGAAATGGTCGGCCACGGGGAAGTAGCTGTCCACCACGGCATCCAGCACCGTGTAGAGCAGGAGGCCGCTCTCACCGTGCAGCCGCTCGGGGAGCGACCGCCATCGCCGCTCGATGTCTTCCAACGGATACACCGGCAGCTGCCGAATGGTGATCAGGAAGCGCCTGCCCGTGAAAATGGCCATCTCGTGGAGTTGGAGCTCGTCGTGCACCAGGGTTGCCGGGTGGACCACCAGAAACCAATAGCCGTCGTCGCCATCGCCGTACGGTTCGATTTTGGGCCGCTGATGCGCATGCACGATGTCTTCCACCGCAAGCGGGTGCAGGTGAAACGCCTGCGCCAGCCGGGAAAGCTCGGCGGGACTTGGGTCAACCCCGTCCACCCAGACGAAGGTCTGCGGTTCCGCAAGGGCTTCGCGCAGTTCCGCCCAGGGCACCACGGTTGCCGCATGGTGGCCGCCGTGAAACACCCGGCACACCATGTCCACCTCCGGTCCCGCCGGTGGGGACGGGGTGCCGGCCGTCGCCCCGTCCAGCTGACCCGCCGGGTCAACCGCGTTGGGGCCCGCCCCGTCGCTCTGCCGCCCCATCCCCACGACCATTCCCTTCCCCTGGCCCCCGCGCCGCCTGGCGCGTGACCGGCCCGGACGACTCCCGCGAACCGCCCCGCCGCGTCCGGGGCGCCACCGCCACGGTCGAGGACGGTGCCCGGCGGACGCGGACCGGCGCCGGTCGGCTTCACGGGCATGGGTTCGCCACCGACGACCCGCAACCTCGCCGCACCGTCCCCACCCCACCCGAGCGTTGGGGCATCCGACGGCGCACGGTCGCCGCAGGGGCCGCGGACGGGCATGGACCAGCGCGCAAGGGAGGTGGACGCCTGCAACGCACATCCCAAACGGAAACCGGTGCGCCCTGCCCGTGTGGCGAGGCCTGCCGGGGATGGCGCCCTGCCCCGCCCGCTCAACCCCCGGCCGCCTGCGGTGGCGCATCCCCGCGCCAACCGTCCCGGTCCAGGCGGCCACCGCGGCGCAAGGATTCGCGTCGTTTCTGTCCAATGTCCTTGCCCACTGCCGTCGGGAGGTGGCCGCGTGCCCGCCGTGTGCTCATACCTGCGGCAATGGCGCCAACGTCGGCGCCTGACCCAGCAGGAACTGGCCGCCCGCGCCGGCGTCAGCCGCCAAACGATCAGCGGGATTGAAGCCGGCCTCTACGGTCCCGGCGTTGAGGTCGGACTGCGCCTGGCCCAGGCACTCGATTGCCGCATCGAGGACCTCTTTGCGCTGGCGGACCAGCCCGTCGACGCGGAGGTCGTCGGACATGTCCCCGAGGCGCAGGCACCACTGCGCGTCGCCCTGGGGTCGGTGGCCGGCCGCACGCTGGCGCGCCCGCTGACCGGCCTGGGGGCGATGTGTTGGGGCGGGGTGGCGGCGCATGGCATCGCACGACCGGCGGACGAACCCGGAACCGTGCGGGTGCATCGCCTGCCGGGGGCCGGTCCGACGCTCTTCCTGGCCGGGTGCGACCCGGCCCTGGGCCTGCTCGCCGCCCACGCGCGCCGGCTGACCCGCGGCATGGACGCCCTGTGGTGGCATGCGGCGAACGCCGGCGCCGCGGCCCAACAGGCGCGTCGCGAGGTCCATGGCGCGGCGATCCACCACCACGGTGTCACCGCAGCACCGCCGCCGGCGCAACCCGTGGCCCGCTTCCGCGTGGCGCGCTGGCAAATGGGCTGGCTGCTGGCGCCGGGAAACCCCAAGGGCTTCCACGATGCGACCGATCTGCGGCGCAGGGACATCCGGTTGGCCAACCGCGAGGTCGGTTCCGGCGCGCGCCAACTGCTCGACCGGCTCCTGGCGGAGGCAGGCATCACCGCCGGGGGGGTAGCCAACTGCTGACGAGATTATAGTCATTTCTACGCAAATATGTGCTGTGCTGGGTCTATGAAGCTGTCGGACTGGGCCCGCCGGGAAGGCATCGCCTACGTTACCGCGGGCCGACTTGGAGCGGCAGGTCGCCTGGGTGACGGTGTGGGCGACGGCGGGCGGACTGCCGGTGCATGGAGTGGTGACGGAGGTGGGCTCCAGATTGAACGGCAATCACCGCAAGTTATG
>DAHWHT010000359.1 GCA_027335515.1 Clostridia bacterium | reverse complement strand
CCGCCCAGTCCTCGCCGGAGGCTAGGGGCAGCCGGTCAGGGGCTGGGTAGGGGAGGTCCGGCATGACCTTGTGGAGATCGAAGTCGAAGCCGCCGAAGAACTCCAGGGTGGCCGCCGCCAGAGCGGCCGGCGAGCCGTCCGGGCGGAAGTGATGCCATAGGGCCAGGGGCGGACGGTCGACCGCCTCCCCGGTCAGGGCGCGACGGAAACGCTCGCGGCGCGTCACTGCTCTTCCCACCAGACGTTCGGCCGGATGTGATTACAGGCTAACGCGGCCCGTGGACTGGCCGCGCCGGTCGTTGGCGCCTCGCGCCCGGGTCCGTCTGGACCCCCTTGGCGCCGCCCATGGGTACGGCCAACCGGCACCCGGGGGAGGGGCCGGGCGGAGGGGTCTCCCCCGGCGCGCCCACGTGCCGGGAGGGAGCCAAGGGCCAACCCCGCACCCCCGGCGCGCGCCGGGGGTGCCCGGTCGGGCGCCGGGGCGGAGGCCTCCGGCGGGCGGCTAGGCCCCGGCCACCGTCGACCCCCGGTCGCTGGAGTGGCCGGCCTGGAGCCGGGCAGCGGGATCCAGCGCCTGCTTGCAGGCGCTCACGGCGAGCGCCGCCTCCGCGAAGGCGGTGGCGATCAGCTTCAGCTTCCCGGGGTACGCCGCGGCGTCTCCCGCCGCGTAGATGCCGGGTGCCACCGCCATGGTATCGGGTGTGACGATCAGGCCGCGCCCGTCCAGCGGTAGCCCCCAGTCCCGGAGCTGGGTGAGGTCGGCGGCGAAACCCAGTGCCAACACGACAGCGCTGCAGGGGACCTCCTCGACGGCCCCGGTCCTCAGTTCCCGGACGGTCGCCCGGCGGGGCCGCGGCTCGCCGGGCTCGTCTCCGTCCCCGTGGAGGGCCTCCAGGACGGTCGAGCGGCGAATGCGCACCCCCGCCGCCTGCGCCCGGGTCAGGGAGGCCTCCGCCGCGCGGAACTGGTCCCGCCGGTGCAGCAGGGTGACGCGCGCCCCGGCCTCGGCCATCTCCCAGGCCCAATCCAGAGCGGCGTCGCCCCCGCCGACGACCAGGCAATCCCGGTCGGCAAACTCGGCCGCCTGGCGCACCGTGTGCCGGACCCCCCGCCCGGCCCAGGCATCCACCGCCGGTGTTCCAAGCGGCTTCGGCGCAAAGCTCCCGACGCCCGTGGTCAGAAGCACCGCCCGCGAGCGGTACGCGTTTTGCGCGGTGGTCAGCGTGAAGCCGTCGCCGCCCCGCTCCAGGCGGAGTACCCGCTCCTGCAGGTGCATCTCCGGGCGGGCGGACCGGGCCTGTTCCTCGAGTCGGGCCACGAGTTCCGCGCCCTGCACCCGGGGGAAACCGCCGACGTCGAAGATGGCCTTCTCGGGATAGAGCGCGGCCACCTGGCCCCCGGCGAAGGGGAGCGCTTCGAGCACACGGACACGCAAGGCGCGCAGGCCGGCATAGAAGGCCGCGTAGAGCCCTGCGGGTCCCGCCCCGACGATGGTCAGATCCACCAGATCGCTGTCCGCAGGCGCCATGGCCAGCCTCTTCCCCCCAAGCCTCGACCGACATCGACTCACCGCGGCCACGCGGCCAATAGAGCACGGCGGAACCGTCCGAGGGAACGGCCCTTTGGGGCGGGCTACGGCGGTCGAACGGGCGGAGTTGGCGGGGAGGGGGCGGGGAGCGGGGGCGGGGCGCAACTCCGCGCCCGGGTCGCCGCGGCGGAACGGCAGGCGGAGGATGCCGAGCGGCAGGCGCAGGCCCGGCTGGCCGAGGCCAAGCTCACCGAGCGGGCGGTCAAAGCGGCCCGCTGGCTGCCGCACGAGAAGGTGACGATCCCGACCGTCGAAGCCTGGCAGGCCACGGCGGCAAAGGCGGGGCTCACCGGGGAGGCGCTCGCGACCGGCTTGGCGCACGCCCTGGAGGAGCACGGCGGCGCGCAGGCGGCGCGGCAGGCCTGGTCTGCGGCCGTCGCCAAGCTGCGGGCTGAGCATGGCAAGCTCGCGGGCGAGGTCGCTGCCCTGCGCCGGGAGCGCGACCGGCTCACCGCCGCCATCGCGGCAGTGCGCGATGCCGGCATCGGTGAGGCACGGGAGGGTGCAGATGCCGCCACCGCCGAGGTCCGGCGCGCCGCCGCGGAATGCGCACGCATCCAGATCCAGGCCGCCGAACTTGGTCAGCACGTCCGGATGGCGCAAGCGCCGGCGAGCGAGGCCCGTGCGATGTGGCAGCGGGTGGAGCCGGAGACGTGGGCCGGGCTCCTGTCGCACCTACTGCGCTGGGTGGACGCGCGGATGGTTGGCGCCGTCGAGGTGGGGCCCCCTGACCCTGAGGCCGTCAGGAGCCGGGTGGAGGATCAGGTGCGGTGCTCGTATAGCAAGGGGCCGTTGCGCCTGATGCTGCCGCAGTTGGTCGGATGGCTGGCAGCAGGGTTGCAGACGGCACCCGTGCGCGTCGTCGCCGCCCTCCTCGCCCCTGCTGCTGGCGACGATCCCGGGCGCGTGGGTATCCGCGGTTCAGCCGGGACCCGAGAGATCCCGCTCGGCGAGTGCGCCATTGCGGCTACCACGTCACCTCTCCGAAGTATACCGGCGTGGTCTGGAAGCTCAGGCGCGATCTCTTCGCCTTGTCGGACAGGAACAGCACCATCATCAACTCGGTGCTCACGCTCGGATGATCCTCGTCGCCTATCAGCGTCGTCGCCTGCGGTAAAGGTGTCCAACCGCAACGGGCATAGAAGTCGCCGAGGGCCGGTGCGCGGTGGAACATCCCGAGGTCCGCGCCCGACTCCCTGATCACGCGGGTGCCTTCTTCGATGACGCGACGCGCGTACCCGAGTCTCCGGAAAGCGGGGTACGTGAAGACGCCGGAGAGTCCACTGACCCCCTTGCGGAGGGGCTGGACCCGGCGTGTAGAACGCGGAAGGCGTGGCGCCGTGTGCTGCCCCCGTTGTGGAGAGGTGCGGCCCGCCACCGCCGGAGGAGGGTGGAGCCGATGGCGGGCACGCGGTTCGCGCTTGTGGCCGAGGTGAGCACCGACGACCCCCCGAAGCTGCTTCCAGTGCTGAAAAGACTGGTCGGTGCCGAGTACATCACCCCTGCGCCGGGCGGATTCCGTGTCGCCTGTGTTCTGGAAGGCGAGGAACTGAACCGACAGCTGCTCTCGGAACTGCGGCGGACCGTCAAGCGGAGGCGGCTACGAGCGGAGTTGACGGCGGTAGGCGTGGCGCAGCGGTTCTTCGACTACGTCGCGAAGGGCACGAGGCCTGCCGCCCCGTAGTGCCGGCGGGCAGTCTGGCTGGCGTTGGGGCAAAGGAGCGCCCCCGCGTGGGTCGCCGTGAACCGCAAGCGAAAGGGTGCGTAGGAGGTACAGCAATGCCGGAGGACATCGTGGACGAGCAGGTGACCTTCCAAGGCCACGGGCGGCTGATCGAGGCCTTCGTGGCGCGACCGGGACCGGCTGGCCCGGAGCGGCGGACCTTGGAGATCGGCGGACGACAGGTTGAGGCGCTGCTCGCGCGGGCCGTTCCGCTACCCGCCGTGGTCGTGGTGCACGAGATATGGGGGCTCGCCGACCACATTCGGGATGTTGCTCGACGCTTCGCCGCCGAGGGCTACCTCGCGCTGGCGCCCGACCTGTACACGGGCGAACTGCGCGATGCGATGACCCCGGCCAACATCATGGCCGGGATGCAGATCCTGCGCCAAGCGCCGCCAGACGTGCAGCGTGACCCGCGCCGGCTCCAGGAACACCTCGGCGAGTTCACGCCGGAGCAGCGCAGGGCGCTGACCACGCTGATGGACGTGATGAGCCCGCAGCGGCGCGCCGCCTTCTCCCGCGATCTGGTGGGGGCCGTATCCTACTTGGCGTCGCGGCGCGATGTCGACGGAACACGCATCGGCAGCGTTGGCTTTTGCATGGGCGGTGGCCTCTCCGGCCAGTTGGCCACGCTGAGCCCTACGTTGCAGGCGTGCGTGATCTTCTACGGCGAGAATCCCCCACTGGACGCGGTCGGGAGCATCCATGCCTCGGTGCTGGGGCTGTACGGCGGCGAGGACCACCGCATTACCGACACCGTTCCTACTTTCGCGGCGTCCATGACGGCTGCCGGCAAGACTTTCGACTACCACGTGTACCCTGATGCGCAGCACGCCTTTTTCAACGACACTCGGTCGGCCACGTACAACCCAGAGGCTGCGCACGATGCATGGCGGCGTGTCCTCGACTTCTTCGGTCGGGAACTGAGGGGCGGCCGCTGATCGCAGCAGGCGGTGGCGGAGACCGGCGGCCGACTCATGACGCCGACGCCTCCTGGTCGGCCGCAAGTAGCCGCAGGATCGTCGCGCGTTCGTGAGGTGCTGCTTGAGGGACGGCGGTGGGCGCGAGCCGGAGTGCGGCGGAATAGCTTTCTCCGGCGCGCCTCGCGATGGGAAGTACGAGGTGGGGGCGGTTGTCGCGCTGGACCAGTTCCGTAATGACCAGGCCGTCAGCCTTGAGTACGAGGACGAAAACGGCCGCCGTCGCCACGGGCTCAGAGTTCGGCGCATTCTGCCGCACCGGCATCGCGAGCCTGTGCTCGGGCAGCCGGGTTGAGCGCTCAAACCCACAGCCCCTGGTGCGCGGTGGCGTGGCGACCACAAGAGGCGGGGCATCCCAGCCACGGGCGTGCACAACCTGGTCGCGTGGACGCGCGCCTTGTGCCCCAAGCCGACCGCGACCGGCCGGCAAGATGCGCCGAACTCTGGGGCTGCGCGTGGTGGAGCGGCAAGCCGTCACGGGGCTCGACACCGAGGGCCGCACGGTCAGCCGCGAAGAGTTCCCTGCCAACACGCGGTTGTTTGCAGGCCGCATCGAGGATGGCACGGTAGTCGTGGACCTCTGCGACCGGCTCGGCCAGCCCCGGCTCCGCCTCGCCGTGGATACGGCGGGAGCTTCGCGGATCGAGATGCTGGATGCCGAGGGCCATGTCACCTTCTCGCTGCCGCCTGCGGGCGCGGACTCCACGGCGTGACGGGCGCCCCGCGCGGGAGTGCGCCACGGCGGTCATGTCAGGGATGGGTACACGGGCCAACGAAGAGGGGCTGACCGCGCTCGCCGACCAGCGTGCCGGCGGCCGCTCCAAGAGCCCGGTGGCACAAGGAGGCTCCATCGCTGTGTAGAACACCGCCCCGGCGCCCCGGCGCCCCGGCGAGGGCTCCGGAAGGATCCCCTAACGGCGCGCTTGGGCTCGGTCGTCTCCAGGGCGGCCGAGGATGTGAAGCCGGAGGCAGAGGTCACGCAGCACCCAGCCCTTGCCATAGGACGCGAACTGATGTACGCTGCCTTCGGTGGCGCGACGGTGTCCGCCCAAGCCAGGAGGCGATACTCGGATGAGCGCGGTGGCCGGCTCAGAGTTGGTTCGTGCGCAGTCGCGCGCCGACTTCAGGATCGGGAAGGCAGCATTCTTCCACGACGATTGCATCCGCTGGCTGGCTGCGTGGCCAGATCAAACTATCCACGCGGTCGTCACCGACCCGCCCTATGGTCTTCTAGAATACACCCCAACTGAGCAGGAGAAGTTGCGGCGAGGCCATGGAGGAATTTGGCGCATTCCTCCGTCGTTTGACGGTCATCAACGCTCGCCATTGCCCCGCTTCACGACGCTCGACAAGGAAGACCTCGAGCGCCTCGGCCGCTTCTTCTTCGACTGGGGATTGGCGCTCTATCCGGTACTGGTGCCCGGTGCCCACGTGATTGTCGCATCTAACCCGCTGCTGTCGTATCTGGTCTCTGGTGCGATTGTGCGGGCGGGCTTCGAGCGACGAGGCGAAGTGATTCGTCTGGTCATGACGATGCGGGGCGGCGACCGGCCCAAGAACGCACATGAGGAGTTCCCGGACGTTACGGTCATGCCTCGCTCCATGTGGGAGCCTTGGCTTCTCTTCCGGAAGCCCGTAGAAGGCAAGGTCAGCGATAATCTCCGCCGCTGGCGAACCGGCGGTTTGCGGCGCATTTCGGACGACCAACCGTTTGGAGACGTAATTGAGTCGGCCCCCACGCGGGCATCAGAGCGCCGCCTCGCGCCGCATCCGAGTCTCAAGCCACAAGCATTCCTGCGAAAGATTGTTCGTGCAATGCTGCCCTTGGGCGAAGGAGTTGTGCTCGATCCCTTCGCTGGTTCTGGCTCCACTTCGGCGGCGGCGAATGCGGTGGGCTATGACAGCATTGGCATTGAACTAGACCCGCACTACGTCAGCGTTGCGAAGGAGGCCATCCCAAAGCTGATGGAGGTAGAGCAAGCCACTAAACACGATTCGGCGACATCGTTATCACTCGCCCTTACGCTCTGATGCTAGGTATATCCAATTCTCGTCCATGAGTTGGCATCCGGCCTTGATGACGCTTGCGGTGATCGTCCGACGACTTGCGCCGGAGCGACCGGAGTAACTCCAATGTTCTCTGTCCAATTGGGCAGCTACCACTTTCACAAACCGGAACGGTCGCAGGGTCATCCCTTGGTCGAGGTCCCGCGGACGGTTGCTGTCAAAGACGAAGACCATGAGCCATCCGACTTCTGCGTTGTGTCCTTGCCAGCCACTCGGGTAGTGGGAAGCCTTGACCTCGATCCCAGCGTCTCCATGTTGGGCTGCATCTTCCGGGAACCGTCGGGCGGGAATCAGGTCCGGATACCCATTATGATAACGATTTCGGACCAGACCAGAGCAGTGTCGTGGGATGACGTTAGCAACGAACTCGCCCACTAACGAGCTAAAGTTGGCAGGCATAAGTAAGGTCTCTAGGCGCGCGAGCCCTCGCTGGCCTAATTGAGTGTTGACGAAGGACAAGAAATCATGGAACTCTCCCATGGCCCTGCCGATGCTGTCGGCGGTGAGTCCATACGGCAGTCGGGCCGAGGGATTGAACGACCCGGCTTCTATCGGGCTGGGGACCCGCACATCGCCTTCGCGGTCATCGATCACTCAAACGGCACCTCGCAGCCCAACGTGATTCGATCCACAGTGAACCGACATTATGCCGTTGATGTCGCACTGCATGCCAGCCGTGCAGAACTTGCACGCCCCGTCGTGCGCCGAAAAGGTGATAGGGGCGGCCGTAACTCCGCGTGTTCTGGTGGCAGCTTTGGCACAGAATCTCTCAGTTTGACAGCGTGGGGGATCCACTCGCGGTTAATGTGGTGCGCCTCCCAACCCATTGGGGAGTCCTTTCCTCGGGAGCCTTTGCTCAACTTAAGGGTGCACTTGGGCCTGTGACCGCAAGTGCTTCTCGTGCACCCACAGGGACCACCGCAGCGGTCCCACGCCGCATCAAGAACAGGGTCGGGAAATGGAATCGCCACGGAGGGCCCCTCGCCGACAGGACGTACGCCGAACGCCATTGTTCGACATCCGTTTCGTCGCACCTCCAGGCCGCGGCGGACCGCCCAAATCGGAGTCCTTCCGAAGGCGAGGCCAGGAGGTTCATGAGGAGCCGGCCCAACGCCGTGCGGGTGTCGAACCCCTCGCGGGCCGAGACGAAGCCCACCCTGACCTTCTCCCAAGCGTCGAGGGTATCGTGCATGTGCTTGACGCTGCGGAAGGCGCGGTCGAGTTTGAAGACGCCCACGACGGCGAAGTGGCGCCGCCCGGCATCGTCCATGAGGTCGCGCCAGGCGGTGCGGTGGCCGGGGTCGTTGGCGGGCGCATGGTCGACGTACTCGCGCTGCACCGCCCAGCCCTGGGCGCGGGCGAAGTCGCGCAGGACCAGGAGTTGTGTCTCGGGATTCTGGTCCTTGTCGTTCGTGGACCCGGGCGTAGAAAGCGGCCTTCACGGGGGTCACCTCCCGGAATCAATGGGGTGCGGCTCCTTTGGAGGGGCGGGAGAAGGGGGACCGGGCGATGGCGGCATGAGCAC
>DAHWHT010000351.1 GCA_027335515.1 Clostridia bacterium | reverse complement strand
CCCTTCAACGGCGTCGGCGGTGACGGCGACGAAGCGGCGGCCAAGGATGGCAACGGGGCCAGCGCGGAGCAGACGAGTTGACGCGCGGCGGTGTCGGTGTGGTCGGATGTGGGCAATCCGAGGGGCAGCGTTGCCTAGATGCCCGTGCGAGGCGCCATAAAGCGGCAGGAAATCTCTGCATATGCGATGAATCGCCGACCGGCAAATCATAAACCGGGGGGGTGGGTGGTGTGGGTGCAGTTGTGGCCCTCGTCGTCGTCTGGGCTCTGTTCTGGGAAGTCCTGTCGCTTATCATTATCGTCAACATGGCTCGGCGGCGACGGCGGTCGGCGGTCGGCTGGTTCATCTTTACGCTGATCTTTGGGTGGTTGACGACCCTTGTTCTGTGGCCGATGGGCTCCAAGGGCCTGAAAAAGTGTCAGCGCTGTGGCCAGATGGTCCCGCGCGAGGCGACCAAATGCGCTCATTGTCAGAGTGACCTTTCCGCGGGCGCAGGGGTCACGGCATAACAGGGAGCAACGCGGCGCGGCGGTCTGAGGCGCCCATTCGGCATCATCGCCGCGGCGAAGGTGGAGGAGGATGTCGGTGCACGCTCTGCTGATTGTCGCGTTCTTCCTGCTACCGCTATTGGCGTGCGCGATTGCGGCGAGCCGCCGCGGCCGCTCGCCTTGGGCCTGGCTCGGGTGGGGCGTTCTCGGCGGGTGGGTCGCCGTAGGCATCCTGTTCGGCAAGGCGGCGAGGATGGAGGGAGGGCAGGCGGCGCGCGTCGGGCGCGGCATTGCGGCCGCGTTCTTCCCCTTCGTCCTGCTGTCGATCCTGATCGGAGCGACGACGCCAGGCGGCGCGCCGCAGACGAAGGCCGCCCTTGCGCCGGTTGCGGCTTCAAGTTCGACCGCGACTGCGGCGCCGACCCCCAAACTATCGAGCATCAGCGCGGCAGCACCGGCGCCCCAACCGGCTCCGGCGTCCTCAACGGCAGCCCCGGCCTCCAAGACGGCCACCGTCCTGCTGGACGTGAAGGGCTCTGGCACCAAGAGCACTCAGATTTTTACCGTGCCGAACGAGTGGGCACTGGCCTGGGCGTATGACTGTACGAACTTCGGTCAGCAGGGCAATTTCGCGGTTGATATTTACCGCAACGGCCAGATCTCGTTTGTGGATTTGGGCGTAAACGAACTCGGCTCCAAGGGTAACGACATCGAGTACTACCATGCCGGGGGCCAGATCTACCTACAGGTTTCTTCCGAGTGCGATTGGCACATTATCGCGCAGGCATAGCGACGGCCCGCGCCTCCACTGCCAGCCCCGCGGCACGTGCTCCCATCACGGCGGGGTGGGGCAGTGGGTCAATCGGCCGGCGGCGTAGGCAGCGCTGTCGTTGCGCCTGGCATGTGGTTGCGCAGGCGTAAGCCCTGGCCCCTCCTCGACCCGCACCAGGTAGGGGCCGTCGCGCAGTCCTGGATGGCGTCCGGGATCTCCGGGGCGCCGTCGGGGCGGGTGTGAGGGTAAAGGTGGGGGCATCCACACCAAGGCGCCCCTCGGAGACGGCCATCGTGATCTACCCGCAAAGTGGAAATTGTCGAATTTGGCAGTCCGTGGTAAGCTGCGCCGAGGGTGGTACACGTCCGTGGTCGTTTTGAAGGCGCCCCGCCAATTGGGCGTCGATACGCTTCCCTCCTTGTTGCAGTCAACTGATCTGCTCAACCCGCCATCCGGCGAGGTTCTGATCGATTGCAGTGACCTTGTGTTCGTTCGGCCGTCGGGCATGGCGGCTCTCTTGGCGACGATCGACGTCCTATTCGACTCCCAGCCTGGGCGCGTCATTCGCTTCGCCAGGTCGTCGCAAGGTCGTGTCAATGGCTACATGCAGCGCATGGGGCTGTTCAAGTTGCTCGGCCTCTCGGAGGCAGAGCGCGCCAGCCGGGACCGGAGCCTTGAGTTGTGCGAGCTACGCCGCGTATCACATCAGGATCAGGTCACGGACGTCGTGCAACAACTGATTGGAATCGCCAGCAGCCAATTGGCGCTGGGTGACGGCGTGGCCGACGCGATGCGCTTGTCGCTGAGCGAGGTCCTGGAAAACGTTTTGGCGCACGCGCAGAGTCCAATGCCTGGTTATGTGTGCGCCCAAACGTATCGCAAGGCGAGACGGGTCGAGTTCGCGATCGTCGACACCGGCATCGGTATCCTCGGTTCCGCTCGGCATCTGCCCGATCTGGCAGGCGCGACGTTTGAAGATGCAATCCGTTGGGCTATAAATCGAGGCAATACGAGCAAGCCGGAGAAGCACACGGGCATCGGCCTCTTCATGGCCAGGCGCATGATCGAGGACAACCGGGGAACGATGTGGGTATATTCGGGCGAGGCTGTCGTAAAGGTGTCCCGAGGCAAAGTGGACCCCTGGGGAGCGTCTGGATGGCGTGGTACGATAGTGACCCTAACGTTCCGGACGGATCGCGCGATCAATGTAAGGAGCGTCCTGGAGAAGGATTTTGGCTCCGATGACGAAAATGATTTGTTTTGGGGGTGATTGCGTGACGCGTATCGCGCTTGCCGAGCACGGGTCTCTCCTTGGCACACGATGGCTTGGAGACAAAGTGCGAGCGCTTATCGCTGCCGCCGTTGCCGAAGGACCGGTCGATGTCGACTTCGCTGGCGTGGATCTCGCGAGCGAATCGTTCATGGATGAGGCCTTCGGTAAGTTGACGGGTGAAGTCTCTCCGAGTGTCCTGAACGAACGGTGCCGGATCGTCAATGCCAACCCGACAATCCTGACCATGCTTCGGGTTGCGATTCGGGAGCGACGCCGCATGCGCGATCTAGGCGGTCGGCCTCCAGCCATAGCCACTTTCCGGTAGGTACAGCCAAGTAACGCAAAGGCCCCCGCCCCAGCCAGTGACGGCCGGAGCGGGGGCCTTCTTTTCGCGCGGAAAGTGGGTCAGGCCTGGGCCACCGTCACCGGGACATTCACCGATGGTCCACCAGGCGCGACAGGAACGGTCGCGGGCTTCGGTGCTGGTGCTGGTGCCGGCGGCGTCGGGCGCGGAGGGATGATCGGCGCCGGCGTGGGTTGGACGGCTAGGGTGGGGCCGGCTGCCGCCAGGACGCCGGCGACCTTAGCCGCCGCGACTGCGGACTGGATCGCGCCGATGATCTCCTGCACATCGAGGGTGATGCCGCGGGTCTTCAGCGCCGCCTGCACGAACGCGATGGCCTGTTTCATCTTCTGTTCGCCGGCAGGGCTGCTGGCGAAGCGTTCGGCCCACGCAGCGGCGTCCTTCGCCAGGCCGTCGAGGACGGTGCGCTGCTGTGCCGTGGTGTGGGCGCGGTAGAAGGCAAGCGCCGCCGCCTGCCGCTGCGTCCCCCACTTGTAGGCGATGGGGCCAAGGACGAACACCAGGACGAAGAGCAGGTTCATCAAGCGCCCAGAGGCCGTCGCCAGGGAAAACGGCAGGGTCGTCAACGGGATCGCCTCCTTCGGGGGTCTGTGAGGCCGAGGCAATGCAGTCGGCTCACCGAATGGGGTAGGGGCGACGAGAACGGGTTCGGAGGGATCGGTGGGCAAGGTCGTGAGGTTGGCGCCGGAGTTGACTCCCGAGGAGCTGCGGGAGCTGAAGGAGATGCATCGCCGTAATATGGAGGCAATGGCCCAGGAGTTGGGCATCTCCTATGCTTGGGCGCGGCGACGGTACGGGGCCGACGCCTGGGCCGAGCTCATGCGGAAGGCCAAGGTCGTCCAGCAAGGCGGGAAGGCGCTTCGGCGCGAGCTGGCCCGGGAGGCGCGGCCGTCGTCCTGACGCCCAGCCCCTACGCGCACCCCAGCGTCTTCTGCTGCGCCTGCGCCGATGCGATGGACGCCTGGAGGGCTTGCTTGTGGGCGTCGGGGATAGCCGGGTAGTCAGCGAGGAATGCCTGCAACTGCTGGACCTGCTGGGCGAGGGCGAGGCAGGCGGGGTTGACCGGGGCGCAGGTAATGCTCCAGGCCTCCCAGATCGGGTGCACGCTGTCGAGCCAGGCGTTCCCCTGCTCGGCCCACGACGCCCCCCACGAGTTGCGAAGGCGCCACCAGACCTTCCCGCTGGCGTCGGTCTTCCAGCCGTAGAGCATCACGGCGTGACCGCCCGACACCTGCGCCTGCGGGGGCCAGAGGACGTTGTACCCGCCGCGCCCGTCTGGGATCGGGTTCTCTATGCCGCCGCCGCCGAATGGGACCGGGAGGGCGACGAGAATCGGGGCGTGCATGATCGCCTGCTGCATCTCCGCGATGTTGCCGGGGTCCACTGGGCCGTAGGCGCTGATGCGCCACTGCGCGGCCTCCGCGTCCAGGGACGCAGGACTGTTGACGATGGCGCCGCCCAGCGGCTCCCCGCCAGGCGGCAGGGGGTCCGAGGCCCAGAGGCACACGCCGTACTGCTTCAGGGCCTGCATCGCCTCTATGCCCGTCAGGCCTTCCGTCGTGCTGCCGGACATCTGGTGCGCCCTGGCGTACAGGTATGGTGCGGAGAGCATTGGTGCCTTGGCGGGGTCGCCAGTCAGTTTCTCGGCCCAGCAGTGGCGGATTTCCGTGGAGGCGAAGGCCACGCATTCGAGCGACTGGCTCTGGTCCTCCACCGGGAGCCAGTTGGCGACGATAGGGTCCTGGTACTCAGCAGGGATGGACGCCGTGGTCGCGGTCCACGCGGAGTGGTGTGCCAGGCTGGCAACCGGGCGCGACGGGTGGGCGCCGTAGACGCGCCGGGCCGTCACCGGCTGCCCCCTCGCCACTTCCAGCGTGCGCACGGCCAGCACGGCGCCCTGTTCCCGCGTCAGGGGGCCGGTCGGACGGAACGTGCCGTCGGGATAGCCAGTGACGATGCCCGCCTTCGCCGCCGCGGCGATGTCGGCGGCCGACCAGCGGGCTGACGCCACATCGGAGAATGTGCCAGGCGTCGGCGGCTCCCAGATGCCGTCCGCGCCGTCGGCCACGAGGTCAAGATCGGTCGCGCCCTGGCCCGTTTGCCAGTCCTCTTGCCACTGCCACATGCTTACGGTTGCGCCAGCGCAGGTTGCTGCCCCCCACTCGGGGACCGCGGGCGCACCGCCGGGCTCGGGCTCCGCACTCCACAGGGGCATCTGCGCCGCGTTGCCGTTCGCCGCGCGGGCCGCCGCGAGCGCGTTCTGCATGGCGACGGAGTACGGGTTGCCGTAGACGCCGCCGCTGCCGTGGTATGGGCCGGCCGTCTGTCCGTCGGCCCACCCGGTCAGGAACTCGGCGGACGGGCTCCAGCCAGCCTCGATACCGACATACAGCCGCACGCACGAAGTCAAGGACATAGCCTGCGCCGCCGCTATGGCCGCCTGGGCGCAGAGGTGGCCGCGCTGGTACGACCCGGCCGCCTCTTCGGGCGTCAGGTCCTCCCAGTAGGCGGCGATGGCGCGGCCGGAGGCGCGGACCCACTGGATAGCCGCAGCCGGGGTGGGGTAGGCCCCGCCCACGGCCGCGATCCAGCCGTCCACATGGCGACCAAGGGCAGCTTCGGCGGCGGGGATGAGCACGCGGGGATCTCCGGTGGAATCCAAAAAGAGTTGAGGCATGCCTACACCTCCTGGTGATCTGGGCGAAGTTGGTGGCGCTGCCTCAGCGACGTATTCCGCACCGGCGCAGCCCCTGAAAAATTGGTCCGTATATACGTCGGCACGCTCGCCACCCCGCCTCGTATCCCTGGTCATGCGCCATACGGCGCGTGCGCTTGAGGGACTCCGCTGGCAGTGCTTGCGCGTCCAGAAGTAGTTGTTCCGCTAATCGGATAGCGCTTTCGCGCGTAACCCAACCAGCCCCGTAGTCGCCAGGCCCGAGGTCTGGCGCCATGGCCGAGTGGTCCTCCAGCGACAAACTGTGGCACATTGCTGTGGCCAGATCGACATGCGTAGGGAGCGTGTTGCGTGGTTTATCCATAGCCCTCCGCCCGTAACTGTTGCGCGCGCCGCCTTTGCTCCACCGTGAGAGCCATGACCTCACCCCTTGGGGATCACGGTTGCGGCGCGGACTGTCCGTCTTGGGGGACAGGGTCGGCGCCATGACGGGCGAGCTTCTGCATGATCCATGCGGGGAAGGTCATCTCGTGGATGCCGGTCCCGCTGCCGCCGTCAGCGTGATCGACGCCGATGTGGTGGCCCACGCAGAGGGCCATTGCGTTGCGCACATCATCGACGGACGTGATCGGCTGCGCCCGCAGCAACCGTCCGTAGCCGTAGATGTCCCACTCTTCGCAGAAGTCTTTGAGAAGCGCGTAGTCCACGTCGGCCGCAAACATCCACTCCGCCGCCCTGTGGTGGACCTGGATTCCGTCGGTGGTCCCGCAGATGTAGCAGCGGTAGTGGCCGTCGGCGCGCAGGCGCTTCTTGGTGGTGCGAAACTCGGGGGTTTCCGTCCGCTGCGCGTGGGCAGGGTCGATGACGGTTTCGCGGATGGTGCGCGTGATGATGCGTGGCTCAGTCTCACCCATCCCGTTCCCTCCCCTCCTGCCGATCGGTCCACGCCTTGACGGCCCGGATCATCCCGGCGATGGCGTCCGACTGGGCTGCGACGGCCCGCATGAGTTCGGCCTCCCGCGCGGCCTGAACGGCATCGCGCCGCGCGGCGTAGTACTGGGCGATGCCCACGCTCGATTCGATCCACAGCGCCATCAGGGATGCCAGCGAGGTCCAGGCGGGCCACGGGTACGCGTCGGCGGTGAACGCCTGCGTCCAGCCACCGGAGGGCGGGTGCGATGCCCACCAGTAGACGGTGCCTGCGGTGTAGGCCAGGACGAACAGCGGATGTCGGATGACGCGCACGACGGCTGTGGAGGCCCGTTCGGTGAGGGTCAGAGGAGGTGGGTCGCCAGCCCGGCGATGACGCCTAGCGCGGCGACGAGCGCGCCCAACAGGCTCACAGTCCATGCCCTCGCCCTCGCCTCCGCCGCGCGTGTGTTCCCGATCTCGCGCGCCGCCTCTGGGGTGAATGCCGACAGGGCCTCGGTGGTGATGCGGCCGACGGCCGCTTCCATGCGGTCAAAGCCACGCACCATCTCGGTCTTGATCTCCGTGCGCGTGTCGCGCAGTTCCCCGCGCACCTCGGAAATGGCTGACTCCAGCCGGTTCGTGCTCGCCTTCAGCGACGCCAGCTCCGCGTCGTGTCGCGCAAGACGCTCGCCGTGCTCCCCGACGCGGGCCGCAAGCCCTTCCATACCGTCCAGCACCTTTCGGGCACCTCCGTCCTCGTCGAACTCACTGCAGAGTGATGGAGAGGCTGACGCCGATGCCGCTGGCGCCACTGCTGCCCTGCTCGGCGACGATGGCATTCCACTCGGCGTTGGACAGTGTGAGCGCAGTGTTGGCCGCGGGCGCGGCGGTAGTCGGCTGGATCGCTAACTGCACCTGTACGGTGCCGGTGGCCTGCCCCTGGGCGACGGCCTGCACGACTCCGGTGCGGGTGATCGGGGTGGCGAGGGCCATGCTTCGCACTCTCCTTCTGCGCCTTCAGGCGCGGGGGGCTGATGTGGACAGCGAGGGCTGCGAGTCGTGATCCCCCATCACGCTCCTATCACTAAGATCATCCCCTCGAAGACACTCGTATCGTCGGGAGTGGTTATCGTGAGGCCAGTTGTGGTCGCAGACACAGACAACCCAGTCGAATTAGTAACCGCATATGCGTAGTAAGAGAAAGCCTGTGGCCAGGGAATGGTCTGACTGGTGGTCGTATCGTTTTCGTAGCCGCTGACGTACACCACCTGCATGCTTGGGTACCCGCTGGAGTCTGCAACGAGGAATGTTGTCATGAACACATCGCCGGCTGTGGTGCCTGGGGTGACTGATGTTAGGGCTTCAGATATGTTTCCGACACTCAAGCCACCTACATAGCTAGCGTTGAGGTTTGGCACCTGAGTTGTGCTGTCTACGGACAGCGGTGCCGTTCCCGTTCCCACGGTTGATTTCAGCGTGGAGGCTGAGACTCCCCCCGCGTATAGAGTCCCATTGATCCCGAGATTGCCCGAGGTATCCGCCGCGACCTGCGCCGGGGACCCGTTTATTTGCGCTGCGAGCAGGGTAGCGTCAACGCCTGCTACGGTGACCACGGTGCCTGGTTGGCTAAGCTGCGTATACCCCGAAGCCCCGCCGATGTACAAAGACTGCCCGGAGGGGACTGAGACTGCTCCCGCGTATAGAGTCCCATTGATCCCGAGATTGCCCGAGGTATCCGCCGCGACCTGCGCCGGGGACCCGTTTATTTGCGCTGCGAGCAGGGTAGCGTCAACGCCTGCTACGGTGACCACG